>JALWLM010000268.1 GCA_027084145.1 Crocinitomicaceae bacterium
GTAAGGGACGATCATGATTCAACAAAGAAAAGAGGACAAATTCAAAATTTTGAGAAAAAGTTAAATGAAATTATAAATAAATATGGTGAAAAGAACCTTTTTGGAATTTTTTATTTTATCGATCCAGAACTGAAAAAGAATAAGAATTATTATAAAGAAGAATTAGATAAAATGTCCAAAGCTTATGGAGTATCTCTTCATTTAAGTTATGGTAAAGAACTATTTGAATTTTTAGGACATGCTGAAGTGTGGGAAGAAATACTGCTCTATTTAAAAGAATGGAAAAAAGAGATACCCGATTTGCCAGAAACAAATTTTGATTTAGATGCAAAAAGCAGCTTTGAAGAAATTAAAGATTTAAACCCTGCTATATTTAGAATTATTTTTGAAAATGATGAGATATTTAATGAACTTGTTTTAACTATTTTTCCAGAAAAGAAAACTTTGAAACTTTTATTAGAATATTTCGAATCTAAGTCTGAAGAAAAGACAATTTATAAAACATTATCTGAATTATTAAAAAATAGACTTTAGGTAAAATGCACTGTATTCTTTTTTAGAAAAAAAGCAAAATGCGAGGTGAGTAACTTTCCAATATCTGTTATAAACTCATGCGATATCTGCACTAAGGTTTTTATCATTTTTTTTCTTTGTGAAGTTGCTTTATTTTATGTGTGGGCAGTTCAGTTAACAGTAGGAATTTAGCACTTGCTGCGTTTTAAGGTCTGTTCCAAATGTCTTCTTTTAAAACTCTCCCACCTGTTTTTTCATTTCTTTACAAAATTTCGCTTAATGGTGGATGTTGTGTTTGTTTTTTTCGTCTTATTTTGTTGATGTCTACAGTGTATTATCCTTTCTACCGTAAAATTTAAATATTTTTCTCCATTGCCATATTATAATGGATAAGGTGGTTATGTATGAATGATATTCAAATTCCTTATGTTCGGATGGAACAAATAAAAAAGTTCATCTTAGAACTGCCAAAAGAAACATCTACTATAGATGAATTGTTTGCTAAATTTGGACGTAGTAATGTTATAAACGCATTGCCTGCTCTTACATTGCTCCAATTAATTGAGTATAATAAAAAGGAGAAAAAAGTGTTTTTGACAGAAAGAGGTCGCAAATTCAGAACTGCTTTGATAACTGAGAAATATAAAAAAGCTCGAGAAATTATGAAAAACATAGTTGATGAAATAGAGTTATTTATATTTGTAAGGGGGTTGCTGGAGAGAAAAGGATTTTTAACGATTGAAGAAATAGGTAAAGAAATTGCATTCAAATATGATAAAACGTGGAGAAACCCTGCAACATATCGCGCTTATGGTTCTGCCTGTGCAAGTATTTTGAGTTTTGTAGGTTATGGTGTGTATGAAAAAGGTGTTTTGAGAAAAGACAGAATCTCGTTTGAAAAAGAAAGGAAATTGCCCTCACCTTATCTATCACTAAATAAGATGATAAAAATCTTAAAAGAAATTGGAAACGATGAGGCAGATTTGCATATTTTGTCAAAAAGGTTAAGTACTCACGAAAAAAGACTTGGCGCGGAATTATCTGTTTGCGTAGAACTAGGTATTATTGAGAGGATTGTTCCAGGAAAATTTATATTAACAAAAAAAGGAGAAAAATTAATAGATCCTTTAAACGTTCATAGGATAAGAGAAATATGGAAAGAGATTCTGCTTGAAAGTCGTTACATAAAGATAGTAAGACTTTTATTTAATAGAGAGTTTGATTTTAAGGAATTGGGCGATATTCTCCAACATCATTTTGGTGGAAAGTGGAAGGAAAAAACAACGATTGATACTTTTACTAAAAAATTTCTGAATTGGCTAAAGGACGCGGATATTATTGAAGAAAAGGAAGGAGGCAAATATGGATTGGTAGAAATAAAACTTCCTAAAGAGCAAGTTAATAAAAGCTTTTCTTCCGGATTTGCACGTGGGGACTACTACTGTATTGGTAAGTACGTGGGTATAGTATCAAGCAGCACTAATTTTAATGAGATCAATAAGACGGTTTCTGATTTGATTAATATTTGTAAACAAGATAATGCTTTAGCAGACGTTACTGAGTTGCTGGAACAACATCTAAAATTGTTTAAGGAAATGAAACTTTCAGACGGGAGAGTGTTTCTTCCAGATATTAATCTTTTAGAAAAAAGGTTGGGTTTGGGTGATAAAAAATGAAGTTTAGAATATATCCAGTAGATGCTAGCAGAATCATTGAAGTTACAGAGTTGTTGGAAAAGTACAAGAAAACAGGTAAAAAACCCTTGAAGTCTTCTTTAGTGAAGGCGTTGAAGGTATCAAATGTTACTGTTCAGAATGCTCTCGGAGCAATAAAACAATTAAAAATTGATAAAATTTCAGATAAAATAGCAAATTCTACTCTTGAAGAGCAAAGATACTGGTTTAGGAAAGTTCTGCAAGATTATGAACCTTTTTTAGAATTTATAAGCTTTATGAGTAAAGGTAATGAACCACCCCGAGCTATTCAAAAAATACTGGAACTTTACGACATAAAAAGGAAACCTGAGGATGCAATATGGACTTTCCAAAATTGGGGTGTTTTCGCGGGAATATTCAAAAATAAGAATTTTGAATTTTCAGACTTAATCAAACAGTTGAAACCATCTAAAATAGCAGAATTTGAAGAAGTATTAAAAAATGAACTAAAAATCAAAATATGGATTAAAGAAATTATTCAGGATGCCGATGCTTATTTGACTAATGAGGAATATGAACCTTTGATAAAAGCAATAATGTATGTAAAAGAAAACCCCCGAAATTCAATTAAATTAGCAGGAGAGATATTAGAAGACGTCTTAAGAAAAATCGCGAAAGATAAAGAAGTTGATGTAAGAAAGAAAAATGGAATTTCTGAAATTGCAGAAGAATTAAGAAAAAATAAGATACTTGCTAGCAAACATATCGGAATCTTAAAAGGCGTTCAAGTTTTTTTGGATAGAAATATTTTTGATACTTTTTCTTCATTCAGAAATATGGCACATCATGGAATTGATAAGTCTGAGATGAAGAGGTGGGAACTAAGCGAAGAATTGGCAATTAGCTACGTTATCCAGGTAATACTATGTATTAAGAGTCTCTATTATTATGTTATTAAAAATCAGTTAACTTTTTGAGAGGTGATAAAATGGTAAATGAAAAGGAAAACAAAAATAAAAGAATGATAACCAAGAGAAAACATCCTCTGCCTGGAGCAGATATGCGTTTTGAAAATGAAATTGCTATATTGAAGGCAAGTGTGGAGTTTAGCAACAAAGGAGAAAAAGTAATAACGTATAAAGATGTAAAAGTTCCAGGAGTTCAACCTACACGAATATCTAACATGTTAAAATTTTTTGAATCAATAAAGCTTTTAACTAAAGTAAATAAACCCAGCGGATACAAACCGTCTAAAGAACTGATTGATTTTATCAATAATTTGAACTGGAATAAGGAAGAAGAAGCCAAAGAAATCCTTAGACAGAGATTGCTCGAGACGTGGTTTGGAGATCTTGCTGTGAGACTGTTAAGAGTGAAAGATATCTCTATAGATGATCTTACTGCTGAACTTGGAAAAGAAAGTATGGCAGATCCAAACAAAGATAAAAAGAAAGTAACAAGGTTAATAAATTGGCTGAAGTATGCAGATATTTTGGAAATAGATGAAAATAACAAAGTAAAGATTAAAAAAGTAGAAATTTCACAATTGCCAACAACAGAAGTAGAAAAACAACAAATTAGACCCGTCAGAAAAGAAGAATCAAAAACAGCAATTAACATTAATTTGTCATTTTTAATAGAAGTAAATTCTCAGACAAAAGAGGAAGATGTTGTAAAGATCATTAAAACGATCAAAAATGCTATCCAAGAAATTGAAACTGATGAAAATTAGTTTAGGATCCAAAACTCATCTTTCTCTACAAGTTATTTGGGATTTGCCACCGATTTTTATTTATTTCTTAAAAGATGAGAGCGCTATTTTTTTATTGAATAACAAAAGTT
>JALWLM010000269.1 GCA_027084145.1 Crocinitomicaceae bacterium
ATAAAATCAAAATACTTATTCCCACTAAAAAAACTTTCCTTTTATATTTTTTAAACAAAAAATACATCCCTAAAGAGGATAATAGAAGTAATAATTCTAAAAATAACAGATATATTATTTTATTAATTTTAAGCGGTCCGATTACATATTCTTTCCCCGAAAAATAAGGCCATAAAGTCGCAATCGTCATCATAAGAACAAATACCATTACTCCATGTATTAGCCAACGCTCTATTTTCCATGCTTTCAATGATTTATCAGATAATTGACGAAAACTATCCCCTGCTGTTTCTGCCAAACCTCCACAACCACAAACCCATGAACAATACCACCGTTTACCTACATAGTAGGTAAGTATCGGTGTGATTATTAAAAAAGAAAATAAACCCCAAACAAAAAAGAAAAAACCGGACGGTCCTACTTTTTGAGGTTTTACCATATTGTTCAACGACCAACTTTCAACAAAAGAGTAATTGAGTGGCCATATATTTTTTAAATCTTTACTAAAATATCCTATTCCTTCATTCATTGATTCTAAAATAGAAGGAATAAAATAAGCTAAAATTAATTGAGAAAAAACAACAACTATTGTCCTGTAAACCTGATATTTATTATACCTGTATTTAATGATAAATTTAATCCCTAAAATAACAATGACAAAGGTGTACATCGTTCCATATAAAAACCAATTGTCTGCCGGCTTTCTTCTTAAAAAAAGCGACAAAGGATCAAAAAGATGTATCAATTCATTAATACTTTTTGGAAACCAATACAACTGCAAATAAAATAACGTCAATAATATCGCTGAAAACCAAGCAATAATTCCTCTATTACTTAATGAATCATGCCATACCCCATTATTTTTAACTCCTTTAGCACCATTTCCATACCCTCCTAAAGTGTAAAGCATTGTTCCCGCAAACATACTAACCATCAGAATAGTCAAATACAATAAATTATTTCCCAATGGATACCCCATCCAATAAAAAAGAAAGACGACTGCTCCCACAGTGAAAACAGACATTCCTGTTTTTTGAACTCCATTCAATTTTCTTATGCCAAAAAAAGATCTTTTATCAAAAGTCGCAATGAATGTTCCAACCAACATTGTAAAGAAAGATGTAACTCGTAAAAACTTTACATTTTCCATATATGCAACTACAAGCATTAATAATCCAAATAGGAATACAACCGTCCCAATGTTCTTCATTTTATTTAAAACACCTGTTGTATCACCCGTTATTGAAATATTTTCTTTCATCTCTTATTTTTTTATTAATTTTTGCCACCATTTTGTTTCTCTGACCATAATCATGGTCCCAAAATGACGATTAAATAAGGAAATCATTGCTCCTTCATAATTTGTATAAAATTCAGGGTCAAAAACGGCTGATGCAAAATTTTCAATAACCGTTTCTATCTTTTCTTCATTTAATAACCAATGGTTAAACAAAGTATGTCTCAAGCGAATGCCAAAAGCATTAACCCCTATAAAACGTCTCGTTTTTTTATGATAAACAAAATGAAGAAAGATGTTTTTTCCATCAGTGAAGACAAAATCATCTTGATCAGGCATCAACTTTGGTGGCACATTTCCGTAAGTTTGATATTCCAAATCAAAAAACTTCGCTGAATTGAACCAAAATCCGGGCTGATAATTTGCTTTTCCATTCTTCGCTATAGCTTTACCTAATTGTTCGCCCATGATTTTCCCCGTATACCATACTTGTTCAATAGCTTTTCTTCCTTCCAAAGGTTCTATAAATTCAGCACAATCCCCTATTGCATAAATATCTTTTTCCGATGTTTCAAAATGACGATTAATCAAAACTCCTCTGTTGCAAGATATACCACTTTTTCTAATAAATTCTATATTTGGAGTAACACCAATGGTTATTCCTAAGAAATCTGTCTCTATTTCCTTTCCCGATTTCGTTTTAACCCCCTCAACTTTACCGTTATTTGTGATAATCTCATTTAACTCTTCATTATACAACATGTTAACATGGTGCTTGGCAATATGTGATGATACAAAATCAGCATCTTCTTCAGGAAGAACATTATTCCAGTATTTTGAACTTCTCACTAAAAAATCAACGTGAATACCTCTGCTTAAAAACATTTCCGCAAGCTCTATCCCTATCAATCCTCCTCCTACAATTATAGCTTTTTTAATGTTTTTAGAATAACTTTCGATGTATTCTAAATCTTGCTTACTATAAAGTCCTCTTACCCCTTCTGCATCCTCTCCTTTCAAACCGGCTTTAAGAGGTTTTGAACCTGTTGCCAAAATCAATTTTTCGTAATCAATTATCTTTCCCGATGTCAATAAAAGTTTTTTCTCTTTAGGCAAAATCTCTTCTACCCTGTCTTGTAATAGCTGAATTTTATTTTTTCGCCAAAAATCTCTTTCATAAGGTTCCGTATGTTCAAAACGCATATGTCCCATATAAACATACATCAGCGCTGTTCTAGAGAAAAAATATTTTGACTCTGATGAAATGATAAAAATCTCTTCATCACTATTCTTCCGAATATATCTGGCAGCTGTAACTCCGGAGATACCATTCCCTATAATGACAATCATTTTTATTTTTTTTTACCAAATTAAGTTTTTTTTCTTCATTAAGCAACAGAACATAAAAATGGTCTGAATTTTGTCTATCTTTGAGGCAATGAAACTAACTGTATTTATATCTACTTTTTTGCTTGTATCTACTGTTTACACTCAAAAAGTCATTCCTTTTGTAGATTTTAATAATTTTTTTCAATGCTTTCAGAACGGAATGATGGTTCCGGTAGAATTACAACCGGTTAAAAATATCAAAGGAGGAGACAACCTCGTTGCTTACATTGACTTTAGGGGCAATTTAATTGTTTATGACGGAAAGGTGAAAAAAACATTAGTTAACATTGAAGCTGAATTTGAGGTCTCTGATAATTTTGTTGTTTGGAAAGTTGCAGAAACATTAAACTTGTGGGATGCAGGAAACTTAAAGACACTCACAAACAACGTAAGAAACTACTGGGTAAAAGATCATATTGTAGTCTTTGAAGACATGAGATATAATGCCTTACAAGTCTATTATGCAGGCGAAATATACACGCTTGTTACCTCTACAGGAACGCTCTCACCTCCTGAGTTTGTAAGTGATAATATGGTAGCTTTTAAAGATAATGGCAGTTTTAATAAAGTATTCTGGAGAGGTGAAATTTACGAATTAGAAGTATGGCAGTCTTCATATAACTTTCATGCCGGTGTGGATATGCTGGCGTTCAATGACCCCGTTAACGGAACCTTTGCTGTCTTTGAATTCGGAGAATTTAAAGATTTGGAAGAGCTACATGTCTCAAAATACTTATGTGGACGCGGTTTTGTTGCCTATGAAAACCCCAATGGAGAATTAATGTATTATTCTGACGGAGAACGGATTAAAATTTCTAATTATGCTCCCGATGAGTGGACCGTAACGGATGATGTTGTTTTTTGGATGGAAAATGGTAATGCTTATGCTTATATTGATAATAAAAAATATCAAATAGCCAACTTCAAACCGAAAGATTTCCTTATCAAAAATAAAGTGGTTACTTTTAGAAATATCATGGGAGGTGTAAGTGCTCTTATTGATGGAAAAATTATAACTATTACCGAGCAATTAGATACCGAGTATGAAATTTACGGTAATTCCGTACTAGTGAAGCTATTTAATAACACTTATATTATCTATTCGAAAGGAAAAAAATATAGAGCATAAGTGATGATTAGACCGGCTACTGAAAATGACATCTCAAAAATTACGGAAATATATAATCAGCATATTAAATCCGGAAATACTTCAATGGATTCCAAGCGTGAAATATCCGATATGACGGCTGTTTTTCATCAACTCAATGAGAGAGAAAAAATCTATGTGCATGATGAAGAAAAAATTATCAAAGGGTGGGGAATTATCAAAAAATATTCTGACCGCTTTGGATATCGTTTTTCTTGTGAGGTTTCCGTATATGTA
>JALWLM010000270.1 GCA_027084145.1 Crocinitomicaceae bacterium
ATGAAGAACATGAATTCTTTCTATGTTGAATTCAGTTCTACAATTAAAAATACTTCTTCCGGAGTAAATGAAACAGAAACCGGTCGAGGATGGGTGAAAGGCGAAAAATATTATGCTTCTTTTGGAGAAAACACGATTATTTCCAATGGAATGAAAGTCTGGACAATTGTCAAAGAAGAAAAATCCGTTTATGTTTCAGATGCCGATGATGAAGAAGATGCAATGAATCCTAAAAAAATGATGACAATTTGGGAAAACGGATTCAAAAACAGATATGCTAAATCAACTACACTAGGCGGAGAAGATGTTCATGTAATTTATCTTTATCCCAAAAACCCGGGAGACGTTGAATATCACACTATTATGCTCTATATTTCTAAAACAAAAAATGAATTGAAAAAAGTTCTTGTAAAAATGAAAGATGGAACAAGAATAACTTATTCAATTAAAAAATTACAAGCAAACCCAAGCGTTTCCGATAGCAAATTTGTCTTTAACAAAAGTAAATATCCCGGATATACTATCATTAGAGATTAATGTTTGTTTTTTTCATAAGTTAGATTTAGATGCACCTTCGGGTGCATTTTTTATGTCCCTTCTATTTCTCGTTAAAAGTCTTAATCTTTTAAGTCTTAAAAAAAATTAAAATACTTACATTTGATTGAATAAAAAATATCAATATGGATAACTATAAATCAAGTGTAGAAGAACGTTTAACAAAATATGTTCAAGTTGATACGGAAGCAGATCCAAATTCCAAATCTTTCCCCTCTTCTGAAAAACAAAAAAATCTTGCTCGAATTCTTGTTAAAGAACTTCAAGAATTAGGAGTAAATGATGCTGAAATGGATGAATACGGGTATGTTTTCGGAACACTTACAAACAACACCGGAAAAGAATTACCTGTCATTTGTTTTTGTGCACATATGGATACAGCACCTGATTGTTCAGGGAGTAATGTAAAACCAATCGTCCATAGAAACTACAATGGTGAACCGATTATTTTACCTGATGATAAAACGCAAGTGATTACAACTGAAAGACATCCTTATTTAAAAGAAAAAATTGGTGATGATATTATCACGGCAAGCGGACTTACACTTCTTGGAGCAGATGATAAAGCCGGAATAGCAATTATCATGGACTTAGTACAACATCTTCAGAATAACCCTGAAATTCCTCATCCCACTATTCGTATTTTATTTACACCTGATGAAGAAGTTGGGCGAGGAGTTGATCATCTTGACATGAATAAACTAAATGCTGATTTCGGTTACACGCTTGACGGAGGAAAATTAGGGTCTCTTGAAGATGAAAGTTTTTCAGCAGATGCTGTTACAGTGACCATCAATGGCATTCCAACGCATCCCGGATACGCTAAGAATAAAATGGTCAACGCTTTAAAAGTGGGAGCGGATTTCATTGCTTCACTACCAAAAGATGAATGGTCTCCCGAAACAACAGAAAAAAGAGAAGGTTTTGTTCACCCTGTTGCTTTTAACGGAGGAATGGAACAAGTAAAAATTGAATTTATCATTCGAGATCATGATACTTCTAAATTAAAAGAACATGAGGATCGTCTTCATCAAATCTTAAAAGATACGCTTTCTAATTATCCGAAACTGGAATATCAATTTGAAATAAAGGAACAATACAGAAACATGAAAGATGTCATTAAAACTGTTCCTTTTGTAACAGACTATGCTATTGAAGCTATGAAAAAAGTGGGTATTGAACCAAAGGTAGATTTGATACGTGGCGGCACGGACGGTTCTCGACTTTCTTTTATGGGAATGCCTTGTCCTAATATTTTTACAGGAGAAATGGCGATTCATTCCAAACATGAATACGTAAGTGTACAAGACATGGAAAAAGCCACTAAGACATTGGTTGAACTCGTTCAAATATGGGCGAATCATAAAAAATAAATGGAACACAAGAGTATTATCCAAAATATTAAAAATAAATCGTTTGAGAAAGTTTATTTTCTTCACGGAGAAGAACCGTATTTCATTGATGAAATCACACAAGCGATTATTGATAATGCTCTTGAAGACCATGAAAGAGATTTTAATCAAAGTATTGTTTACGGAAAAGAGGCGGACATCAATAGTATCATTGCAGATGCACGTCAGTTTCCAATGATGGCACAACGACGATTGGTGATTATCAAAGAAGCTCAATATCTTCGAAACTTAGAAAACCTTACCCCGTATTTAGAAAATCCTTCGGATCAAACTGTTTTTGTTATCAATTATAAATACAAAAAATACGATTCAAGGAAAAAATCGATCAAAGCGGCAAAACAAAACGGAATTGTATTTCTTTCTAATAAAATCCCCGATTACAAACTCCCTGACTGGATTTCATCACTTGTAAAAGAAAAAGGATTCGGAATTACTCAGAAATCCTGTATGCTTTTAGCGGAATACTTAGGAGATGATTTGGGAAGAGTTTCCACTGAAATTGACAAATTAGCAATTATTCTGGAAAAAGGTACAACCATTAATGAAGTTCATATTGAAGAAAACATTGGTATTTCAAAAGAATATAATGCCTTTGAGCTTGTAGATGCAATCGGAACAAGAAACTTGGAGAAAGCAATGAAAATTGTTGATTATTTTGATAAAAATCCAAAAGCGGGAAATATGGTTATGATTGTATCCAATATTTTTAAATTCCATCTTCAAATGATGAAAATCCATTTTTTACCCGATAAGTCACGTCAAAACATTGCTTCCGCACTACAAGTCCATCCTTTTGTCGCAGGTAAAATTCTACAATCATCACAATATTACAACCCTAAAAAAATTGCTAAAAACATTGCCATATTAGAAGAATATGATTTAAAATCAAAAGGAGTTGGAAACAGCAGTTTTAATCAAGGAGAACTTCTCAAAGAAATGATTTTTAAACTCATCATATAATGCGTTTATTTTTCGACGAACAAATTATACCGGACAGTATAACATATACGCTAAGTGAAGAGGAATCTAAACATATCGTTAAAGTGCTTCGCCTTCAAGAAGGAGATAAAATCGGTTTAATCAATGGAAAAGGCTCATCCTTTACTTGCCTAATTATTTCTGCCCACCCTAAAAGATGTCGCTTAAAAATATTAAACCACTCTTTTACGCCTCCACCCGAATATGATATTCACATTGCCATTGCTCCCACAAAACAAATGGAACGCATTGAGTGGTTTGTAGAAAAAGCGACTGAAATAGGGGTTACAGAAATCAGTCTTATCCTGTGTAAAAATACCGAACGAAATAAACTGAAAATAGAACGACTTACCAAAAAAGCAATTTCTGCCATCAAACAATCCAAACGTTTATATCTTCCGAGAATAAATCCTCTTATTTCTTTTGAATCTTTTGTAAACAAGAATCCTAACGGACTCATTGCACACTGTGAAGAAAATTTAGAACGATTGCATTTTAAAGATTACTTTCAAAAAACAAAATGCCCTATTCTCATTGGTCCTGAGGGAGATTTTACAGAAAAAGAAATCAAAATAGCATTAAAAAACGGATATAAAGCCATAACTTTGGGAGAAAACCGGCTTCGAACAGAAACAGCAGCTCTCTATGCTTGTATGTACGCTAAAATTTGTTTAGAATGAGACATTATTTACTGACTATTTCATGGGTTTTAACTGCCTTTATTGCTCAAAGCCAACAAGGTACTTATCAATTTGCCGTATTAAAATACAATGGAGGTGGCGATTATTATGCAAACCCGACCTCTGTTCCCAACTTAGTTAAATTCTGTAATGAGCAGTTAAAAATGAATATTGCCCCTGAAGTACCTTATGTAGAAGTCGGAAGCCCCGATCTTTTCCTTTATCCTTTCATCCACATGACGGGGCATGGAAATGTTGTTTTTTCTTCTTCGGAACTGGATAATTTAAGGACCTATTTGCGAAGCGGAGGTTTTTTGCATATCGATGACAATTACGGAATGGACCAATTCATTCGTGTAGAAATTAAAAAATTATTTCCGGATAAAGAATTGGTTGAACTCCCCTTTGACCACGAAATTTTTCATCAAAAATATGACTTCAATGGTCTTCCAAAGATACACGAGCATGACGGAAAACGCCCTCAAGCTTTAGCTATCATTGAAAATGGAAAAATCTTATTGCTTTACACCTATGAAACGGATTTAGGGGATGGATGGGAAGACCCGGAAGTACATAATGACCCTCCTATGAAACGATTAGAAGCGCTACAAATGGGAGCAAATATTGTGATCTATGCTTTCATGAAACGATAAGATAAAGAAACCTATTGTTCCACCATTTACAGTAAAGAAATTAGTGATATCCAATCTAAAATAACATACACTACGATATCCTTTTGTATCTATAGACAATTACTGCACTCCCGCTAAATTAAATCTCAAACGGATACCTGTATTCATGTTACCTGTTCGATAAGAATTTGCTATTTTAGGAGTATTTAATGTTTGATTGTAATAGAATTGTAACAATAAATGTTTTGATAAATTATAATCTGCTGTAGCTTTAATCGACACGACTTTTTGTCCTGCAGTTGCTTGATTGGTGGCTTCAACAATCTTTCGAATCACTGTCAAATTATCTCTAAATGAAACATCAAAACGAACATTTACAGGACTTGGATCTATCTTTTTGTGTATTTTAATCTTTTTAAACTTATACCCCAATCCTATCACCCATTCTGTCCCTAAAATCTCTGTCACTTGATTATTATTCAATGAAAGTGTTGATGTTCTATCTTTTTTATACTCAAATTTTGTGGTCAGATTCTGTCCTGCTACTTTCCATGTAGCATCAATTCCCAATAATGGAGAAAATGCTTCAGTGATAGAAATATTTTGTACTTGCATATTTGGAATAAAGTTATTATTCAAATCTCTTGCAACCGGGTTCCCGTTTACATCCTCTACAGCATTCAAATTGGTCTGCATTCCATTAACGCTAATTGTTGAATTATACGAATGCCTTAAAACAAAATTTCGCACATATTTCTGCATCAATTTAAATTTCTTTAATCCGTTATAATTCATTGACCAATTCGGTAACGGTAAATTCCGTACAGGATCAATATTTTTATCATTCAATTTTCTATCAGAATAAGTCGTCAAGAATGCACCTATAATAACGTTTTGATGTGTTGGTCCATATCCGTCGTAATAACCTGACGCCAAAGGTGCTACCCCATGCTGTTCACCTAATAATCGGGATACTTCTTTTCTCTGTTCTCGTAACTTTTGGAAGACTGACGATTGATATTCTTTTCCAAATTTCACAAATGAAGAGTTTAATGAGGCATTAGAATAGGTGACGGTAGCTACATCAAATCTACTTTGACTTTCGAATTGATTTGTTGCTGTATTCCATCTAAAAAATTCCCCCGAAGAAATGCTAAACATTTTCTTAGCATTCAAGTCAATCGATAAATCTTTAATCGGCTCTAAGGTTGCTCTTAAACTTAAATTTTCAGTGTGTGTATTTGTATATTGTTTATTTAAGTTTTCATTACGAACCAACCAGTTATAATCTCGAGCTAGCGTTGCAACATTATAATTCGTTTCTTTTCCCCATATATTGTATCGTTGTTTTCCTAATATGAAAGGAGTCATCCCTGTATTAAACCCCGGATTATGACCTAAAACACTTATACTTTGATTATATCCCGGCAACAATGTTCCGTCAGTTAAGGCATAAGTTCCTGAAACATTTCTTACTGTCATCAGTAATCGCGCTAAGAATGCCGGAACAGGAGGTACTTTACCTTTATATTTTTTCTCACGCTCTTTTTTACGTTCTTCTCTTCTCTCCTCTCTTTCTTTTTTACGAAGTTCTTTCTTCGTCATTTCACTTTCCGGTTTTTCAGGAGTCTTGGTCTCTTTGTCTTTCTCTTTTCCCTTTTCTTTTCCATCTGTAATTACATTAAGGGCTCTAACACGGCTACGTCTTCCTCCTCCATTAACTTTCTTGAAAAACGGCACTTTATTGTAAAGTGTGGTAAAGTTTAATTGTGCGGTCATGTTTATATCACGACTATTTTGGATTGTATTACCGAATTCTTCTTGTGCCAAAGGAGCTCGTTGCCAGTTATATGATGCTGAATATTTAACGTTTGCACTCATCCAGTTGGTTAGAGGAAGCTTATCTAATGGGAGGGTATAACTTAAACTATAATTCTGAGAATAATCCATCGGTGTACCCAATGTTGCCATTTGTTTTCGGATGGTATCCTTGAAAATTTGATATGAAAAAGCGTCTTCTTTTCTATCTACACGTCCATCTGCTTCTCTAAAAATGGATTGATTGGTCGCGTCAAATTTGAATTTCAATTTTCGGGTCAAATCATACTGTAAACCATATTTTCTATTCCAATTAAATCGTTTGACGTAAACCGGTCTAAACTCATAATCAGGAACAATATTGTTTCTAATCTGCCGCTCATTATAATTTCTAATGACATCAGTCGAAAATGATATGTTTTTAGGTTTTAAATAGAAGTTTATATCTCTTATTAAAGCAAACCAATCTGATTTCTTCAAGAACTTAACTTTCTTAAACGGCGTAATTGGTTTTGAATTAAATGAATAGTTATAATTTAATCCTCCTGACCATATTTTAGTCCTGTCATAGTTTGTATTAAAATCTCTTCTGAATGTTTCCGAATAAGAATAGTTTGCTGCCCAATTTGATATTCGCCACATTCTTGGCTTAGCTCCCGCTTTAATTTCTTTCCTTACATTCGTAAAGTTATATGATTTTCTTTCCACAAAGTCTTGTCCCAATTTAGCTCTCTTTCTTCTTGTTTCCGGATCATAATCTCTCAATCTGATATCAGGATTAAACGGGTCATATTCAGGATTAATGATGCCTAATGAATAAGAATAGAAAAACGGTAGTGATACTCTTGCTCTACGCCCGAAAAATTGTCCTAATTGAACATTTGTATTCATATCAAATCCAATTTGCTCGTAACGTTGCCTTTCTTGTACTCGGCTTTCTACCGAGCCCCAATTCGTTCCTGAATAATTTCCTGACATATTCAAATTGGCAAAATCAGCAAACTGAACTTTCATTTGTGCAATAGCCGCAGAACCTCCTTCACTAATAAAATCCGTTAGACGTAATTCATTGACCCAAACAATAGCACATTTGGGCTGACCATCTTCGTTCCAGCTATCCAATTGATGCGTATTTTTGTGGGGATTTCGTACACCGATCATTATCGTTTTCAGTCCTTGCAAATTAGGATTCCCCTTCACTCGAATAATTCGATTTCCATTTTTAGGGTCTTTAGAGGAATACAAAGAAGTATAAGACACCGATGAATTACCTCCTTCGATGAGCTCATTTCGCTTCTTTTTTAGATTGATTAAATCTTCAAAGACAATCTCCATCATATTTTCTTCCGGCCAAATTTCCGTATCTGAATTTGTTCCCCATGGAGTAACTTTCAATGGTAATTCATATTCATAATAATTATCCGTAAAATCTGTTCCTAAACGAACAAAAACAGTGACATCTTCATCATTCAAAGGTTTGGCAGGATCTACTTCTTCCGCGTGAATAAACATTTTTAGTTTCTTATAATTACGGATATCAAACTGTACATTTCGGTAAGCGGCTCTTGCATCTCCATCCTGCAAGTCACAAACTTCCAACATTAAAGACTGTTCATTTAATAATCTCTGAAATGTTTGTGATGGATCTGTTTCTTGCTGTATTCCCGGAGGAATCACATACCCAATAGGGTCTCGATCATTGTGTTCTTGGATGTTAACAGCTCCAATATTAAAAGTTGTTAAACTCGGATCAACAACAACACCTTCTCCCGGATCTGTTAAATCCAATAAATACCTTCTCCATTCTCCTCGAATAAATTCCATGCGAGCAAAACGAAGTACAACTTCTTCATCAAAATTCTTTAAGAAAATTCTCATAAAACGGATAGATCTGAAATCATTGATTCCGTTAATTCTATTTTCAAAAGCCGTAACAGGAACTCTAAATTGTATCCATCGTTCTACATCTCCATTCCCTTTCGTATAATTTTGAATACCTGTAATAAAATTCTTTCCTACTGCAATATCTGAAGGTCGAAGACTTATTCTATATTGGAAATAAGCTTCTGATTCTGATAAATTATTATCTAAATTAATATCTTCAATATCCGGACTATTTGTACTAATTGTTGGATACCCATCATTGTTCATCGTATCTGACATCTCCGTTGTAGGAGAATTGCCTTCCATTCCGTTATATTTCTTATATCGTTCAAGAATATTTAATTTTTGATTATCATAATCATCATCACGATAATAATTATAATCATCATTTGAAGGGTCTGCCAACATTTTAGCTTTTACCTGAGGATCAATATTCGGGTTATTTTGTACCCAATTAACATAATTGATATAATGTTGTCTTTCTTCCTCATTTTTCCATCCGTCTAAACCAACATCTTGATTAACACGTGCTTCAGGATCATTATCAAAAGCATTAACGACAACTTGTAACGTGGAAACTTTTGCCCAAGTCGTTGTATCTAAGTTATCATCTGCCGGTATTCCTGTAGGAGGCAATCCGTTCTCAAAGCTTTTTCTCGAATCAGGTAGAATATCTTCGGATATATTCCCTAAATTAATATATAAATCTCCTCCTGTATGTTGTGAATTTGGATTTACAGCCTCTGCATCAGCGTTAAACGGATCCAGCATCCAAAATTGAATATATTCAATGTTTGCATTTTCAAAATTTGTCGTTGTTAGGGAACGCATAATTCCCGCCCATCGATTTTCGGGATCAGTAAATGTTCCATCTGCATTAACTGTATTGGTTGTATCATAATTATACATCCCTCTTTCTTTCGGATAATAAGCCAAATCTAATGTTGCTACGTTCGTTATAGAACCATATTGTGGATCGAAATTGGGCCAAATATCTTTTTGATTAACCAATCGCATTCGACTATCCGACAACATTGAAGGATCATCTTTAATATGCTCCGGAGTTAAATTATTATTTTGATAAAATAATGGATCAACAATATACCAAGCCAATTTTGCTCGTTTAAATCCTGCACTTAAATCTTGATTTGCAGCTTCCGGAAACAAAGCAGGCTGTCCTTTCGGAATAGATGCTAACTTCCAAGATTGAATTGATTTTAAATCAATGGTACTTTGTGCTCCTTCAAAATCATCGATATAAGAAGTTCCGTTTTTATTAATCGCCCTTGGTTGTCCGGGAATTAAATGAGCAACTTCTCCCGTAAATGATAATGTTGATTTTTCTTTGGTCGAAATCACCGGTAAAATATCAACCATCTTTGTTAAGAAAGGTACTTCCGTTCTATAAGAAACATCTAATCCGACAACATTATTTTTAAACGGTTCACTACCAATGTCCACTTTTTGTGTAATGGGTCGTTCCATCATTCTCATCCAAGTTGCCCCAACATTTAATTTAGGACTAAATCGATGTAATATTCTTGCCCCCAACATTGATTTTGCTTGAAAACCAAAAACGGAATTACTTTCTATGGAGATTTTAATCGGTACATTGGCTTCCAATATTCCCGTATTCAAAATACGTACTCTACCAAGATTATAATCCACCGTAAAATCTTGTCCTTCCACTAATTTAATTCCTCCTGCCGTTACCGTTACGGCTCCTTCGGGTACATTTAATACATTTAATGGAATATCAGAGCTTACTGAAGACTGATATTGTCCTTTTAATACAAAACGATTCTTACTTGGGATTTGCTGTGCTGCGGTACGTGTAGAGTCATATAATTCCGTGTAAGCTACTCTATCGACGACTGCTTGAGCAACATTTGCTGCTAGTAATTTATCTGCTAATGTTTTTCCAAAAGGTTCTACCGTAGAAAAATAAATTCTCCCGTTTCTAACATTAATTGTTCCTCCATTCTCTGCTCTCGAACCATTATAATTAATGGGGACAAAATCAAAAACACCATCCGGAAATGGTTGATTATTGATATTGATTTTATCCATCTCAAGCAAAGTAACAAGTTGTTTATCATCTATTCCTTGAATATTATTCCCCAGGTTGTCAGCAGGTAAAAACGGAACTAAAACAGAAGTTGCGGGATTATTATATAAAACATCTAATCGGAAACCTTCTTGATCAACTTGATAAGCACCGATAGAATAAACATTTTTCATCATTAGATCCCATGTTTTGTTGTATGGGCTTAAAATGGTAGGCCGAAGTAATTTTAAAATCAAGGCATTTGTACCATCAATTCCATCCGTTGAAAATTCTCCAACTTGATAAGTTTCTCCTCGATAAGTATATTCATACGCAACAGCCAAGACTTCATCTGTATTTAAAGGCATATTCAAAGAAATGAAACCTAATTGCGCGTTATATGTAAATTCTTGCTCCGTTAATTTTCTTGCATTTTGAACTTTTTCATAATGTATGGCTTGTTGAAACGGTCCGGGCATTGTTCCTTGTGCAGACAAAGCGGAAACTGCATTTTCAAAAGATCGAACCAACGGTTGAGAAGAAGCCCATGCATAGAGTCCATTTGCATCATTATCAGGAAGTTCCGAAGACCAAAAGTTTCCCGGATTACCTTGACAATTTTGAGGTAAAGCTTCTCCTAAATCAGTAAATGCAATAATATTTCTTGTGTTTTCGGTATTATTTGTTCTGTTGGTTATCCATACTTCTATTCTTGTGATATTCAATGTTGTGTTCACAATTGGCAGTGTTGACATGTTTTCATCATAATGGTCATGATGATAAAGGTTCACAAAATAATGTCTGTTGACTTCATAATCTGAAGCAACCAATTCAAAGTCTTGTACTTGTGCCTTCCCTGTGATGTTAATTTCTTTTCGTTTTCCTCGAGATGATGCAGCAATTAAATCAACCGTTGTATTACCAAAACGCATTTTAGTTGTCACTCCGAATAATGTTTGTGACCCCTGAATTAAAGATGTCGGAATATCAAATGTAACATTTCCCAAACCTATTTTTTGAATGATCTGGTCTTCATCTCCCGTATATTCCAATTTAGAAACATTGTCAAAATCAAAAGCTGCTTCCGTATTATAACTTACACCTAATTTTAATTTAGTACCTATTTGACCTACTAAACTTAAATTAATTTGTTGATCAAAATCGAATCTTGTTATTCTTCTTTGTCTTTCGGGAATCAACGGATTTTCATATCTTGATGATGACACTCCGAAAGAAAGTTCTACATTTCCTTGGGGGCGTATGGTAATTTGATCGGAACCAAAAAAGTTTTCAAATAATTTACCCGGCACTTTAATTGGAAATTCCAAAGGTTGATTTTCTTGTGTTTGTTCATCTATTTTTTCTTTCCAATTTTCTTGTAAAGCCTGCTGTTCTTGATATTCGAGATATTCTTCCAAAGTCATCATCGAAGGGTTTCGGTAATTAATCCCCATGGTTCCGATGGTTTCCTTAAAAATATAAGTTCCTGTTTTGGGATCATAAACAATCGTGCGTTTTACTGATGATGGATCTCCTAAATCAAAACTTTGCTCGGTTGTTTGTGTTGGATCTACATTATTCTCAATAGGGAATACCAAATCATCATCATTTTGAGCTCTTACACTCATTGATAATAACAGTAGCAGTAAGATAAAATATATCTTTGACATTCCTTCCTTCTAATTATAAAATTCTAAGCGCTTCTTTAATAATTTGTTCTACTGAAAATTCCTCTTTAATCACTTTATCAATTGCTTTGTTTGCCTTCTTTTTGTCAAATCCTAAAGAAACTAATGCAGTTAACGCATCAAGACGATTTGTATTGTGAGAAACCGTAGAATTTTCTTCAGGAAATTCAAATTTCTCCATCTTATCTTTTAAATCAACAATTAATCGTTGTGCTGTTTTAGCTCCTATTCCTTTAATACCTTTAATTGTCGTAACATCTTCACCCGATATTGCCGCTGCTATTTCTTCTACACTTAATGATGAAAGCATCACCATTGCTGTATTAGGGCCTATTCCTGATACTGAAATCAAGAGATTAAACATTTCTTTCTCCTCTTGAATGGAAAAACCATATAATAATTGAGCGTCTTCACGCACAATCATTTGTGTGTATATTTGAACCGATTCTTCATCTCCTATTGCAGCAAAGGTTTGTAATGAAATTTTCACTTCATACCCTACCCCACCACAGTCTATAATCAAATCTGTAGGATTCTTTTCTATTAATCGACCTCTTAATTGTGCAATCATATCATTTATTTAAAGCATCAACAACGGCTACTTTTGTCATATTTACAATTTCCCTAACTGACGCCCCCAGTTGTAAAACGTGAATAGACTTCTTCAAACCAACAAGTATTGGCCCGATGGAATCTCCTTCGATCATTTCTTGAAGCAGTTTATAACCAATATTACCGGAAGATAAATTGGGAAAAATAAGCGTATTTACTTTTCTATTTGCCAGTAAAGAAAATGAAAATTTCTCATTCATCAACTCATTATTGAGTGCAAAGTTAGCCTGTAACTCTCCATCTACTGCTAAATTAGGCTCTTTTTCATGTAAAATCTCTACAGCTTTATTCATTTTCTTCGCATCCAAACCTTCCGATGATCCAAAATTCGAATAACTCAATAATGCTATTCTAGGAACCACCCTAAATTTCCTTATTGTTTTAGCAACATTAATCGTTATCTCTGCAATTTCTTCTGCTGTTGGGTTAAAATTAATCGTTGTGTCTGCAAGAAACAAAGGTCCTCTCTTGGTGTTTAAGATATACATCCCTGCAAGTTTATTCACGTCTTTTTGTAACCCAACAACCTGTAATGCAGGTCTTACAACATCACTATATTTTCTTGTCACCCCTGAAATCATAGCATCTGCATCTCCCATTTCAACCATCATTGCACCGAAATGATTTCTCTCCCGCATAAACTGTATCGCTTCAAATTCAGTAACTCCTTTACGTTTTCGTTTATCAAAAAAATGAAGACCATATTCCTTTCTTCTACCCTCTTCCTCATCACTTTTAGGATCTATAATTTCTACATCATCCTGAAACTCGATATTATACTCCTCCATTAATCGGTCGATTGATTTTCGTCTTCCCAATAAAACGGGAATAGCCACCTCTTCTTCTTGAACAGCTTGTGCTGCTTTTAGAATTTTTAAATTATCTGCTTCCGCAAAAACGACTCTTTTAGGAGAACGTTGTGCCTTCTCGGTAATATTTCTAATTAACTTATTATCTAAACCTAAACGGTTTTTTAATTCCATTTCATAAGCTTCCCAATCTTCAATTGGTTCTTGAGCTACACCTGACTCCACTGCTGCCTTAGCTACTGCAGGAGCAACATAATAAATCAACCTTGGATCGATGGGTTTTGGAATAAATTGCTCTCTTCCAAAAGAAATATTTTTTTCCCCATATGCTTCAACAACTTCATCCGGGATTGTTTCTTTAGCTAAATCAGCAATTGCATGAACTGCAGCTAGTTTCATTTCTTCATTGATTGTTGTAGCTCTAACATCTAAAGCTCCCCTAAAAATAAAAGGGAATCCTATCACATTGTTTACTTGATTAGGATGATCCGATCTTCCCGTTGCCATAATGATATCTTCCCGAGCAGTCCTTGCATCTTTGTAAGATATCTCAGGTTCCGGATTAGCAAGTGCAAATACAATAGGATTATTACTCATTTTGAGAAGCATCTCTTTTGAAACAATTCCCCCTTTTGATAATCCTACAAAAACATCTGCTTTTTCAAAGACTGTTTCAAAAGGAATGTCTTTTTTATGCACCGCAAATTTCCTTTTATTTTCATCTAAATCCTTCCTCCCATGATGTAATAATCCTTTAGAATCATACATATAAATATTTTCAATCTTTGCCCCTAATTTACAATAAAGGTTAGCACAAGATTGTGCTGCTGCTCCTGCTCCTGAAAAGATGATTTTAACTTTTGAAATTTTCTTTTGGGCCAACTCCAAGGCATTTAATAATCCGGCTGAAGAAATAATTGCTGTCCCGTGTTGATCATCATGCATCACCGGTATTTTTAATTCTTCTTTAAGCCTTCTCTCTATTTCAAAAGCTTCAGGGGCTTTAATATCTTCAAGATTAATCCCTCCGAAAGTTGGAGAAATTGCTTTTACAGTTTCAATAAATTTATCAGGATCTGAAGCATCTACCTCAATATCAAAAACATCAATATCTGCAAAAATTTTAAACAACACCCCCTTTCCTTCCATTACCGGCTTTGAAGCTTCAGGTCCAATATTTCCTAAACCTAAAACTGCTGTCCCATTAGATATTACAGCAACTAAATTCGCTTTACTTGTATATTTGTAGACTTCTTTTCTATTTTCAGCAATCTTCAAACATGGTTCAGCTACTCCCGGAGAATATGCCAAAGACAAATCTTTCTGTGAAGCATAGGGTTTTGTAGGAACCACTTCTATCTTACCCGGTCTACCGGATGAATGATAATCTAATGCTTCTTGTTTTCTTATTTTAGCCATATTTTAATCTATTTAGAAGCGTGTAAAGTTAGTAAAATCTTACAACAGAAAAGCCGTTTCAATGAAACGGCTTTTTAAATTATTTTATATCATCCTCTTTTTTAACCTGCTTTCTTCTCTTTTTTTCTCTCATTTTTTATATAATGTTCTATTGCAGAAGTCATAGAAGGCATATTTGGTTGAGGAGCATGTAAATCTAATCTTAAATTATGTTTTACAATGGCATTGGCCGTTGTCGCACCAAAAGCCGCAATTAATGTGTTTCCCTGTTTAAAATCAGGAAAATTTTTCAATAACGACTCTATACCACCCGGACTATAAAAGACCAACATATCATATTTTACATCAGATAAATCAGATAAATCAGAAGCTACCGTACGATATAATACTGCTTTTTGATAATCCAATTTTAATTTATCCAATGTATTTGGTATTCTATCTCTTAAGATATTAGAACATGGGAGTAAAAATTTTTCTTTTTTAAACTTCTTCAATGTATCCTCCAAATCTGAAATTGTTTGTTTACCAAAAAATATCTTTCTTTTTCGATATGGAATGTATTTTTGAAGATACAGGGCTACGGTTTCAGATAAACAAAAATATTTTGCATCACTGTCAATAGGCTCTCTATACTCTTCTAAGATTCGGAAATAATGATCTACTGCAATTTTAGAAGTCATAATGACTGCAGTATGTTTTTTTAGATCTATTTTTTGATCTCTAAATTCCGATGCTTCAATTCCTTCTACATGAATAAAACTTCTGAAATCTATCTTCAAGTCATATTTCTTTGCTAAATCAAAATAAGGAGACTTATCTCCTTTTGGTCTCGGTTGTGAAACAAGTATCGTTTTTAATCCCAATTTATTTACTTTTAGTATAGGTTAATACTCATAATTCATCCCAAATTCTCTAACTGTAATGAAATAAATCATTACTGCAGGCAGGATTTTCAGAGTGCAAAGATATAAAATAATATATAAAACAGATACCCCTCTAAACAACAAAAGCCTAATACTTTTAAACAAAAAGACTAGAAAATTAACAATAAATATAATATCTTATAGAACTTATTTCATGTAAAAGCCCCATAGGAAAAGCACCTGAACCAATTGCAGGATCAAGTATTTTTACTTTTTTTAATAATTCATCTAAATTAGTAATAATATCA
>JALWLM010000271.1 GCA_027084145.1 Crocinitomicaceae bacterium
GTCTTTATTAATATAGATCCCTATTGGAAATAAAAAAACATAAAACCAATCGGGGATAAATGCCAAAGTAGGCAAATACATTAAAATAGCAATTAGTAAATTGAGATAATTCCTTTTTTTAAATCCCATAATAATAGATTCATCAAAGTAATAAGTTAAAAAAGAACAAATGTAGTGATTTAATAAGGTGTAAACATAAAAAACTTTCTAATCTATGATACTTATTGTGTCAGTATTCCTATTCTTTATCAATCGATATAGCCAATATAAGTAGCTCACTTGATATAAAGCAAATACCATTGAATAATATAATAATGCCGTTTTAAAAGAAAACCCCATCATACCGATAATGAATAATGTAGATAATGTGAAAATATATCCTATTACCGCAAAAACATAGGCTTTTTTTTGTTGATTTAAAATAATCGGTATCCCTGAAATAGGAGATACGATAAACATCATAAAAAGAACGGGGGCTATCATTTGTGAATACACTCCGGCCTCTCTCCAACTTTCTCCCAGATACCATGAAAATACAACCGGCCCGAATAATAATAAAATTAAAATGAATGGTATTGAAAAAGCTGTTGTTGTTTTTATCGTTTTCTTTAAAATAGGAATCGGGCTTTCTCCATTATTGATAGCGCTACTCATCTCCGTATAAAATATATTCGACACCGAAGAGGTTACCAATCCAATGGGAGCACGAACATATTTATACATTATAGCAAATAAACCTAATTGTTCTAAACCATAATAAGTTGTTACCAACCAAAATAGAACGGTTTGCGTTGCAAATATATCTGTAAAAGCATGCAATGAATTAATTAAAGGGAAATCTTTATACTTTTTAATGGTTGTTTTTATTGTTACTAAACGAACATGCTCTCTTAATTTAAGTGCTTTATCCACATAATAAAGCATGATTAAAATACCAAACAAAAAACCGGATATCCATCCGTAAATCAATCCCCATGTTCCCCATCCTATAAGTCCTAATAAGACCGCTAACCCATTATTAGAAAAGGCTTGTACTACTTTCCCTATAGAAATAACATTGTATTTTTTAAAGCGGAGCATCCAATTATTCGTTAATCCTAAAAATCCATAAAACAAAACTCCTATGGGAATAAGAAAAAGATAATCCGCAAGTTCTTTTGATTGATATATAAGAGCAAAGAAATTAGAGAAAATTGGAAAAATAAAACTCAACAATGTCAATAATAACACCAATACAAGTCCCGTAAAAACAATATCTTGTGCTTCTTTTTTGTCTTTTGCTATAGGAATCGCTAAATCTAATCTTCCCGAAGCAACAATTCCAATCATAGCAACGATTGCCGTATAATTTGCAAAAATAGCAAAGTCTTCTTTTGAATAAATTCGAGTAAGAATAGGAACTGCTATAAAAGGAATGAACTGACTAATAACATTTCCTGAAAGTAATGTGATGAAACTCTTATAATACGACTTACTCATTATCCATTTTCCAGTTCTTACAATATTAACAACAGAAACCTTTTAATATTTTATTCAAATAAGGTTTTAATTCCAATCCGGTTATATTTCAAATGATTGACATAAAACACGAATCCCTTCATCAAAGGAAACAATATCCGAGTAACTCAATATCTCCACTGTATCTGTGATATCGGCTAAAGAATCTCTTACATCTCCCTTTCTTTCCGGCCCATAGATAATTTTTGTATCATTTGAATAACGTCCTGCTTGAATTAAGTTTTTCTTTATTGATTTTACCACATCATTAAGAGATAAAAAAGTACCACAAGCCACGTTAAAAACTCTTCCAAAAGCTTCTTCTTTATTTGTAGATAATGCTAACACATTTGCTTTTACTGCGTTATCAACAAAAGTAAAATCTCTTGTTTGTTCTCCATCTCCATGTATGGTTACTTCTTCGCCTTTAATCATCTTAGCCACAAACTTTGGTATAGCAGCGGCATATACTCCGTTCGGGTCTTGTTTAGGCCCAAAAACATTAAAATAACGGAGTCCGATAGTTTCTATCCCATGTAACTTCCGGTAAACATTTGCATACTCTTCGTTGAGTCGTTTCGTTACAGCATAAGGAGAAAGTAACTCCCCTTCCTCTCCCGTTCGTTTAGGAGAGGATTTGCTATTACCATAAACCGAAGATGAGCTTGCATATACCAAACGAGAAATTCCTTTTTCTTTAACCGCATGTAACATATTTAAGAAACCGGTTGCATTCACCTGATGTGTATTATGAGGAAATTCTATTGAACGAGGAACCGAACCCAAAGCAGCTTGATGAGAAACAGCATCTATCCCTTCTAATGAAGCAAGACAAGTTGAATAATCTGTAATATCTCCTTCTGTAAAATTAAATAAAGGATTTCCTTCAAACTCTTTTAAGTTTTCTCTCTTTCCTGTTGCCAAATTATCCAAGACAGAAACTTCAATACCATTTTCCAGTAAAAAACCTACCAGATTAGAGCCTATAAAACCTGCTCCTCCCGTTACAAGGATGTGTTTTCCTTTTAATCCCGTTAAGGCTTCTTCTATCGCGTTTTTATTTTGCATAATTAATTGCGCGTTTTTCTCTAATCAAAGTTACTTTTACTTGTCCCGGATAAGTCATCTCAGTTTGAATCTTTTGTGAAATTTCAAAAGATAATTCATCGGCACGTTGATCTGATATTTTTTCAGCATCTACAATCACACGCAATTCTCTACCTGCTTGAATCGCATAAGCATTATTGACACCTTCGTAAGCTATCGCTAAACTTTCTAATTCTTTAATTCTTTTAATATAAGATTCTACTATTTCTCGTCTAGCCCCCGGTCTAGCTCCTGAAATAGCATCACATATTTGAACAATCGGAGCAATCATTGTAGTCATTTCAATTTCATCATGGTGAGCACCTATTGCATTGCAAATTTCAGGTTTTTCACCATACTTTTCAGCCATCTTCATCCCTAATATAGCATGTGGTAATTCAGGCTCTTCATCGGGTACTTTCCCTATATCATGTAGCAGTCCTGCTCTTTTAGCTAACTTAACATTCAGTCCTAATTCTGCAGCCATGATTGCACATAGATTAGCCACCTCTCTACTGTGTTGTAAAAGGTTTTGTCCATAAGAAGAACGATATTTCATTCTTCCAACCATTCGCATCAGTTCAGGGTGTAACCCGTGAATACCTAAATCGATACAAGTTCTTCTACCAATTTCAGCGATTTCTTCTTCTAATTGTTTTTTTGTTTTGGCAACGACTTCTTCAATTCTTGCCGGATGGATTCTTCCATCGGAAACCAATTGATGTAATGATAATCGCCCTATTTCTCTACGGATCGGATCAAAACAAGAAAGGATAATTGCTTCCGGTGTGTCGTCCACAATAATTTCAACTCCTGTTGCCGCTTCTAATGCTCTAATATTTCGTCCTTCCCGGCCAATGATTCTTCCTTTCACTTCATCAGATTCAATATTGAATACAGATACTGAATTTTCTATTGCTTGTTCTGTAGCAACTCTTTGGATGGATTGAACAACAATCTTTCTCGCTTCTTTATTTGCTGTTAATTTAGCTTCTTCTACAATGTCATTAATATAAGCCATCGCTTCTGTTCTAGCCTCACTCTTTAATGTTTCCATTAGAGTTTGTTTAGCTTCATCAGGAGACATTCCACTGATTTTTGAAAGCTCTGAGATAATTTTTTTTCTTTGTTTTTCTAGATCTTGTAATTTTGCTTCAAAAGCTTCCTTTTTTACCTCTAAAGATTCTTTTTCCGTAATAAGCTCTTTTTCTTTTCGATTAGTCTCCTCAATTTTTCTTGAAAGTGTATTTGCTTTATTCTTAACCTTATCTTCTAGCGATTGAAGTCGTCGTTCTTTTTCTTTGATTTTATTCTCATGATCTTCTTTTAATTTTAAAAACTTTTCTTTCGCTTGAAGAATTTTTCCTTTTTTGATTGATTCCCCCTCTTTTTCTGCATCTT
>JALWLM010000272.1 GCA_027084145.1 Crocinitomicaceae bacterium
AGGCACCACATGTTTTAGAAGCGGATGAAGCTGTTTATGTAGGAAAGAGTCCTTCGGCAGAAAGTTATTTGAAACAAGATTTGATTATTGAGCATTGTAAAAAACTCGGAGTAGACGGAATTCATCCCGGATATGGTTTTCTCTCGGAAAATGCCGATTTTGTAAAAAAAGTCGAAGCAGCGGGGATTACTTTTATAGGACCCTCTGCAAGAGCAATGGAAATAATGGGAGATAAATTGAGTGCAAAACAAGCGGTGAAAAAATTTGGAGTACCATTGGTGCCGGGGGTAGATGAAGCAATTAGCGATATTGAACAAGCTAAAAAAATAGCTACGGAAATAGGATATCCCGTGTTGATTAAAGCCACAGCAGGTGGAGGAGGAAAAGGGATGCGTTTGGTTGAAAAAGAAGAAGACTTTGAGGAACAAATGAAACTTGCTCAAAATGAAGCAAGATCATCTTTTGGGAATGACGCATGTTTTATTGAAAAATTTGTAACGAAACCCAGACATATTGAGATTCAAGTTTTTGCAGATAAACACGGTAATGTTGTATATCTATTTGAAAGAGAATGTTCTGTGCAGCGAAGACATCAAAAAGTGATAGAGGAAGCTCCCAGTGCAGTTTTGACCGAAGAATTAAGACAAAAAATGGGAGAAGCTGCAATTAACGTTTGTAAGTCGTGTGACTATGTAGGAGCGGGAACAGTAGAATTTTTATTAGATGCAGATCATAACTTTTACTTTTTAGAGATGAATACCCGCTTGCAAGTAGAGCATCCCGTTACGGAAGAAATTACCGGTTTAGATTTGGTCGAGTGGCAAATACTGGTTGCAAGAGGAGAGGAGTTGCCTAAAAAACAAGAAGAATTAAAAATTAACGGACACGCTATTGAAGTTCGTGTGTACGCAGAAGATACTTTAAACGGATTTACACCGGATATAGGAACATTGAAGAGGTATCGAGTACCTTCCGGGAGAAGTGTACGTGTAGATGATGCTTTTGTAGAAGGAATGGAAATACCTATTTACTATGACCCTATGATTGCTAAATTAGTGGTTTGGGGGGAAACAAGAGAAAAGGCAATCCGAAGAACAATAAAAGCAATAGATGAATATCAAATATCGGGAGTAAAAACGACATTGGATTTTGGCAAGTTTGTAATGAAACATGAAGCTTTTCAGTCAGGGGATTTTGACACAAATTTTGTAAAACATTATTTCGGCGACCCTAAAATAATGTATGAGTATATGAAAGAGGAGGAAGAAGCATTACTTCATGGGATAGAATCTATTTGGAAAGATATTATAGATGAAAAAGAAAAAGAATATGCGTCAAGAGAAATAGAAAGTGGTTGGAGAGTCAGACATTCATAAAATAAAATAGTCAAAGGAAGTAAGAACTAAAAAAAACTGATTAATTTTACACGCAAAACAGCAAAAAAAATGAATTTACACGAATATCAAGGAAAATCGATTTTAAAAAGCTTTGGTGTCGCTGTCCAAGAAGGAAAGGTGATAGACAAAGTCGAGGATGCAAGGAAGGCAGCTCTTGAGCTAACAGAAGAAACAGGAACCGAGTGGTATGTGATTAAAGCGCAAATCCATGCAGGAGGTAGAGGAAAAGGAATTGTCGAAGAAACAGGATCTCATGGAGTAGTGTTGGCAAAAGGTATTGATGAGATAGAAGATAAAGTGAAAGGGATTTTAGGGGGGCACTTAAAAACAGCCCAAACAAATGGTGTTGGTAAGAAAGTAAACAAGGTGTTAATCGCACAAGATGTATATTATCCCGGACCTAGTGAACCGGAAGAATTTTATATGTCAGTTTTGATGAATAGAGACAAAGGAAGAAACATTATCATGTACTCGACGGAAGGAGGTATGGATATTGAAGCTGTAGCAGAAAAAACTCCTCATTTGATATTTAAAGAGGAAGTTGACCCGAGAGTAGGTTTACAAGGTTTCCAAGCTAGAAAGATAGCATTCAATTTAGGCCTATCAGGACAAGCGTTTAAGCAAATGGTAAAATTTGTTTCTTCACTTTATGCTGCTTACGAAGGTTGTGATGCTTCAATGTTTGAGATTAATCCTGTATTAAAAACATCTGATGATAAAATCATAGCTGTTGATTCAAAAGTAACTTTAGATGATAATGCATTGTTCCGTCATAAAGAATATGCGGAAATGAGAGATTTATCAGAAGAAGATCCTACAGAAGTGGAAGCAAGAGAGGCAGGGTTGAATTTTGTCAAATTAGACGGAGATGTAGGGTGTATGGTGAATGGAGCAGGATTAGCAATGGCAACGATGGATATCATTAAACTATCAGGAGGGAACCCCGCAAACTTCTTAGATGTAGGAGGTACTGCAGATGCAGAAAGAGTTAAAAAGGCATTTGATATTATTCTAAAAGATCCTAATGTAAAAGCTATACTAATCAACATCTTTGGTGGAATTGTACGTTGTGATAGAGTTGCACAAGGGGTTGTAGATGCTTACAAAAATTATGGTGATTTTCCGGTACCTTTAATTGTGCGTTTGCAAGGAACTAACGCGCAAGAGGCTAAAAAATTAATAGAAGATTCAGGGTTAGATGTAATTTCTGTTACAGAATTACAAGAAGCAGCAGACAAAGTAAAAGAAGTATTATCTTAATATATGAATACAATAATCAAAAGCCTTTCTTCGTAGGAAGAGAGGCTTTTTATATTTTTTAAAATGAGTTTTTTTAATAGAAATATGATTATTTATAAAACAGCGGAGGAAATAGAAATTATGCGTGAAGCAGCGCAAATTGTTAGTCGTACTTTAGGAAAAATAGCTGAGATGATAGAGCCGGGAGTTACACCGCTGGAATTAGATAAAGTTGCCGAATCTTATATTCGTTCGGAAAATGCAATACCCGGATTTTTAGGGTTATATGATTTTCCAAATACGCTTTGTATTTCTATTAATGATGCAGTTGTACATGGAATACCAACAGAAACACCATTGAAAGATGGAGATATTGTTTCTGTAGATTGTGGAGCTATATTTGAAGGATATTATGGCGATCATGCTTATACTTTTGAGGTTGGAAATGTAAAAGAGGAAGTTAAACAATTACTTAAAGTAACCAAAGAGTGTCTGTATTTAGGAATTGAGCAGTGCCGTGCGGGAAATAGAATAGGAGATATAGGTTTTGCGATTCAGCAGCATGCAGAAAAGCATGGTTATGGTGTCGTGAGAGATTTGGTGGGACATGGAATAGGAAAAACAATGCATGAAGAGCCTCAAGTTCCGAATTATGGACGAAGAGGAAAAGGCAAGAAGATTCAAAATGGATTAACGATTGCAATTGAACCAATGATTAATATGGGAACGGAAAAAGTAGTGCAATTGGAAGACGGTTGGACAATTGTAACACAAGATCGACTTCCATCGGCTCATTTTGAGCATGATGTGGCAGTCATAGAAGGAAAACCGGAAATCTTATCTACGTTCGATTATATAGAAAAAGCATTGGAAAAGAAAAAATAATGAGAAGAGAAGAACGGCTTATTTTCTTGGTGGTATTGGTGATGTCGATTTATACACTTATCGGTTATTTTAAAGATGGTGCTTTCATTTTTCCTTTTCCATTAAATGGATTAATGCTTTTATATGTAGGTGCACGATTTTTTTACTGGTATAGAAAGCAAAAAGTAGTAGCATTATTAGTTCTACTAATAGGCCTTTTTTCCTTTTTGGGAAATACTTTTTTCTGGGAACTTATTTTACCGGCAGAAGCAATGTATCATTTTACGGAAACATTATATATGGATATTTTTCAATTATCATCAATGCTTTGTGTTTTCTTATTTGCTCTGATTGCAACTGTACGGCAGAATAATAAAGTAACGTTTGTTTTTCTTACTTTGTTTACTCTTTTATTTATTTACGGTTTAAGCTTTAACTCAAGTGTAGCACTTGTTTTTGCTTATGCAATAATGATTGTTT
>JALWLM010000273.1 GCA_027084145.1 Crocinitomicaceae bacterium
CCCTGCTTTTTCATTGTTAGGATCTTATCATGATCCTGTATTCGGGGAGTTTGATGCAAGTTTTTACACACAAATAAGACTTTCAGGGGATAATCCGGATTTTGGAGATGTAAATACAATTGTAATTGATTCTTTTGTGTTGGCTTTGGAATATAGAGGGCATTATGGAAAAAAAGGAGATCAAACAATAGAGGTGTATGAGTTGACAGAGGATTTATATTTGGATTCCACTTATTATTCTTTTGAAACAAAAACAACACAGCTAACTAATTTAGTGCAAGGAACAGGAGTATTTAATTTGGATGATGAAGCAACAACAGTTGTGGGGGGGGATACCGTTTTGCCGCAATTAAGAATTCCGATAGATACAAATCTCGCACGAGTATTGATTATTGAAGCAATGTCGGGAAGTGGAACTTTTGCGGATAATGATGCTTTTAATTCTTATTTTAAAGGATTACACATTAAAACGAACAATGGAGTTCAAGCTCCGGGTGAAGGAGGTGTTTTTCACTTTAATATAACAGATCCGGATTCAAAATTGACAATTTATTATCATCAAGCAGGAGAACAAAAAGAATTTGATTTTTATATCAATAGTTATTGTGCAGATTACAACCACGTGAATATAGATTATACAGGAACTAAGGTTGAAACAGTGGCGAATAATATAGCTGCAGGACAAGTGGAATATTATGCACAATGTTATGGAGCTCGAGCAGTAGTCGAGTTTCAAGGGATAAATAATATACCTAAGAAAGCAGTTATTCAGAAAGCTGTTTTAGAGCTCCCTGTAAAGTATCAAACAGGAAGTGATTACACCACCGGAAGTACTGTGACAGTAACGACCTATTTAGAAAATGATCCGTATCAATTATATAGTCTTGGGACAATAGGGACTTACAATGATTTTGACAAGAGCTTTACAATTGACTTGAGAGAATATGTTCAAGCTGTGGTCAATGGAGAGTTAAAGCATTTGGGTGTCGTTATTTCACCAGCTTTATTTAATACTTCGGTTGAGAGAATCATTTTTAATGGACCTGATGCTGACATGAAGAAGAAACCGAAGTTAACAATCTTATATACGGAGTTTTAAATGTGAAAAATTATGTGTGGAATTGTAGCATATATAGGAAAACAACAGGCTTATCCGGTTATTATAAAAGGATTAAAAAGATTAGAATATAGAGGGTATGATAGTGCCGGAATTGCTATATTGGATACTAATGGGGATTTGAAGGTTTTTAAAAAGCAGGGGAAAGTTGCTAATTTAGAAGAACTGGTTCAACAAAAAAATATACAAGGGAATATCGGTATAGGGCATACACGATGGGCAACGCATGGGCTGCCAAATGATATTAACGCACATCCACACATTTCAAATAATGGAGAAATTGCTTTAGTTCATAACGGAATTATTGAAAATTATGATGCAATTAAACAAGATTTGATAGAAAAGGGATATTCTTTCAAAAGTGAGACAGACACTGAAGTATTGGCTGTATTAATTGAGGATATTAAAGAACATTCAGGGGTGTCTTACACTGAAGCATTACGACTGGGATTACAACAAGTAGTCGGAGCGTATGCGATTGTAATGATTGAAAAGGAAAATCCTAAACGTCTTGTAGCGGCAAGAAAAAGTAGTCCTTTGGTTGTAGGAATAGGAAAAGACGGAGAATTTTTATGTGCTTCGGATGCAACTCCTATTGTAGAGTACACTAAGCAAGTTGTTTATTTGGAAGATGAAGAAATAGCCATTTTGGATATTGAAAAAGGGATGAAACTCTATAGTATCGATGATATAGAGAAAACACCTTATGTTCAAGAATTAGAGATGCACTTGGAGGCATTGGAAAAAGAGGGTTATGATTACTTTATGTTAAAAGAAATTCATGAGCAACCACGTTCTATTCGAGATTGTTTCCGGGGGAGATTAAATGCGGAAGAATCGTGGGTTAAGTTAGGGGGGATTAAAGACTATGAGGACAAAATGGTCAATGCTAGTCGTATTATTATGGTTGCTTGCGGAACTTCTTGGCATGCATGTCTTGTAGGAGAGTATTTATTTGAAGATCTGGCTAGAATTAATGTAGAAGTAGAATATGCAAGTGAGTTTAGATATCGAAATCCTATTATTGGAGAAGACGATATTGTTATTGCCGTTTCACAATCCGGAGAAACAGCGGACACATTGGCAGCGTTAGAGTTAGCGAAATCAAAAGGAGCAACGATTTTAGGTATTTGTAATGTTGTTGGTTCTTCTATCTCAAGAATAACGGATGCAGGGTCATATACACATGCCGGTCCGGAGATAGGAGTTGCTTCTACAAAAGCTTTTACAGCTCAAGTAACGGTTTTGACACTAATGGCTTTATCATTAGCTAAGAAAAAAGGAACAATTACGGATGCGGAGTTTAGAACATTGCTTACAGAATTAGAAGCAATTCCCACAAAAGTCGAAATGATTTTAGAAAAAAATGATGAAATTGAAGCGATAGCAAAACAGTATAAAGATAGTTTAAATGCTCTCTACTTAGGTAGAGGAAATTCTTTCCCTGTGGCTTTAGAAGGAGCGTTAAAACTGAAAGAGATATCGTATATTCATGCAGAAGGGTATCCCGCAGCAGAAATGAAACATGGGCCTATTGCTTTAATTGATGAGGAAATGCCTGTGGTTGTTATTGCAACAAAAGGACCTTCTTATGAGAAGGTGGTTAGTAATATACAAGAAGTAAAAGCAAGAAAAGGTAAAATAATAGCGATTGTAACAGAAGGAGATGAGCAAGTAAAAGAAATTGCTGATCATGTTATCGAAATACCGGAAACAAATGAACATTTAATTCCTCTTTTAGCAACAATACCTTTACAATTACTTTCTTATCATATTGCATTGATGAGAGGATGTGATGTTGATCAGCCAAGGAATTTAGCAAAATCAGTTACGGTTGAGTAATCTTAAGAATACGGATAAAGCAGTTTTTTTTCAATTAGTTTATGAGGTAGTACAATGCATTCCGAGAGGAAGAGTGACTTCTTATGGGGCAATTGCAGATGCTTTGGGAAGAAAAAAAGCTGCTCGAATGGTCGGATGGGCGTTAAATAAAGTTAAAGATTATAAAAATATTCCAGCTCATAGAGTGGTTAATCGTAAAGGTGTCCTTACAGGGAAAATTCATTTTCAAACAATTAAGATGATGCAGAACTTATTAGAAAGTGAAGGTGTTGAAGTGAAGGATGATAAGGTACTTTATTTTGATAAATTATTTTGGGACCCAAAAGAAAGCTTAAAAATAGATTAAATCTTTATTTTTTTATCAGAAGTTTTTAATGAAGCATAATTCTGAATTTGAGAAGGTGATGTTTGATATATTTCTTTCATAAATAAATCATAATGTCCTGATACTCTTCCTAATAATTCAAGTTGATTAAGTTGTTCTTTTTTTAAGAGTTCAATAGAAACGCCATAGTCATGAATATAGGGTGTTGCCTCAATCTTCTTTATTTCTTTAACAACTTCTTGTCCTTCTTTCAGGCAACGTTCATATTCCGATTGGCAAGAACTCAATCCAATAAAGAGAGATGTTGTTAAAAGTATATATGTAAATAAATATGTTTTCATAAGTAGTGATTTATGTAACAAAGCTATGAATTAAAAAGTAAATCATGCAAGAAAATATTCAATTAAACCTGCTAAATATTCATTTTTTATAGCGGTTGCTTCAATGGCTTAATTTTGATATAAATTCAATAAGTAGTTGAGTGATGTCGCTGTACTCTTTAAAAGATAAATTTTTGTATTTATCATAGATATCATGGTAGTGTTTGTTGGTTCCCATGGTATAAATAAAAAATGCCGGAACACCTTTTAATGTAAACCAATAATGATCTGAATTAGCAGCCGGTCCACGTTTTTTAATTGTTTTTAACAGCTTTTTTTCATTATTGATTTTTTGTAACAATTCAAATTCT
>JALWLM010000274.1 GCA_027084145.1 Crocinitomicaceae bacterium
ATCAACCACTGTTCCGTCTTCCAAAAAAACCTTATAATCAATTAAATAAACATGTCCTTCTTTTAATTTTTCTCCCTTTCCATGCTCCATCCAACGGATAATAATACCGTTATTCATTATTTTCTCACCGGTTATTTTAACTTTCTCATCAAGTAAACCGACTTTAGATACTTTTTCTTCTTTTTGAAGTTTTTGTTTTTCTTTTTCGGATTTTTCTCCTTCTTGCTTTACTGCTTCTGGTTTGCAAGAAATTAAAATCAATAAAAATAAGAAAGTCAGTTTTTTCATTTTTTATGAATATTAAGTATATGTAAATCTACTACTAATACTGATAAAGGAGGTATTTTATCTAAGTCTCCTATTAACCCATGACCTATATGGCTAGGTATAATTAATTTCGCTCTATCTCCTTTACTCATCAATTTTAATGCTTCTTGAACACCTGTTTCAACGTCAGCTTTATCAACTAAAATCTCCACATATTCATCTTCTTTGGTTTTATCATATATCGTCCCGTCTAAACCTGAAATTTCATATTGTAATTCAACCAAGTCCCCTTCTTTTGCCAGGTAATTAACATCTTCTTTCCCTTCTTCATAAATATATATTCGTAAACCACTACCTGTCTCCTTCATATTCCAATCCTTATGCATCTCCAAAAACAAACGAATATCAATTTCTTCCTGAACAGCAAATTCTTTATTTAGTTTTGTGGAATGATTTTTCGTCCAATTGACAGGTATATGATCTTTCTTTTCTTCTTGATTACAAGCCGTCAATAATAACAAAATCAATATGCCGATTATCTTAAGCATCAATATATTTCGGTAAAATGTTTTTAAGATGTTTTAAAGCTTTTTCCATGCTCTCTTCATAAATTCCTCCTGCAGCATTTTTATGCCCTCCTCCTGAAAATTCATTCATTGCAATAACATTTACTGCTAAATTTCCTTTTGAACGAAATGAAAGCTTTATTCTATCCTTATCTTCTCTTAAAAAAACAGCCATTTGAATTCCCTCTAAAGCTAGTGCATTGTTTACAACTCCCTCCAAATCTCCTTTTTGATAATTAAAACGCTGTAATTCTTCCTCAGTTACAAAAACTATTGCAACATGTAAATCATCTAAAATTTCCAACTTTTCCAACATCAAGTAAGCATTCAACTTTACTTTATCTAAACGATTATTATCAAACGTCTGTTCATGTATTCTATAATGCTCTACTCCTCTATCAATGAGATCAGCTATAATATGATGTGTTCTTGATGTAAGAGACGGGAAACGAAAAGAGCCGGTATCTGTCATTATCCCTAAATAAATAGGTGTTCCTACCTTTTCATCTAATAAATCATGTTTTCCTGATGCTACAACCAATTCATAAATCAACTGAGAAGTAGAACAAACATCCGGCAAAGAAACTTTTATATCTACAAAATCATACGGATTTAGATGATGATCTATCATTATTTTCTTAGCAGAACTATTTATCAAAAGATTCCCCATTTCTTTTCCCAATCGATAAGGTTCATTATAATCTAAACTAAATATCAAATCCGCCTCTTGAAAAAAGGATTCTACTTCTTCTTTATTATTTTCAAAATCATAAATCTTAACATCATCTTTTACCCATTCTAAAAAATAAGGACAAGGATCAGGATGACATATTACCGCTTTTTTTCCTAAATTCTTAATGAAATAATATAATGCCATTGAAGAACCTATCGAATCTCCATCCGGAGAACGATGACTCGTGATTACAATTTTACCTGAAGACAAAATGCTTTCTATAATATCTTTTGCTTGCTTCATGAAATAATTCTTTCTGTTTCTTCTTCCAACTTTTTTCTTAATTCATCAGAAACAGGATATAGAGGCATTCGCATGTATGACTTCATAATTCCCAATTTTTCCAAAACAACTTTTACTCCTCCGGGGTTCCCTTCTGCAAACAATAACTTCGTTATATCATGTAAAATATAATGATTTTTCTCTGCTGCCTCAAAATTCCCTTCCGCCGCAAAGTGCACCATATCTGCAAATAATTTAGGGAAACTGTTTGCACTTACGGAAATTACCCCCTCTACTCCTACAGACATTAAAGGAGTAACAATAGCATCATCTCCTGATAACACACCAAATCCTTCCGGTTTATTTTTGACAATATCCATTATTTGTATTAAATCTCCTGATGCTTCTTTCATTGCTACGATATTATCAATTTCTGATAATCTCAATGTCGTTTCTGCACTTACATTTGAACCTGTTCTTCCCGGTACATTATATAATATAATTGGTAGGTCTGTACAAGAAGCTAAATATTTATAATGCTCATAAATACCTTGTTGGCTTGGTTTATTGTAATAAGGAGAAACCGACAAAATACCATCTACCCCCTTAGGCACTTTTTTGAATAGTTCTCCCACTGCTAAAGTATTATTCCCTCCGATACCATAAACAATTGGAAGTTTTCCGTTATTTTCTTCAATTACAGTTTGTAATACTTCTTTTTTCTCTTCTTGTGTCAATACAGGAGATTCTCCTGTCGTTCCCTGTACAACAAGAAAGTCGATACCATTATCTATTTGATAACGAACTAATTTTCTTAATGCTTCAAAATCAATAGATTTTTTTTCATTAAAAGGGGTTACTAATGCAACTCCTGCTCCTTTAAATATATTATTCATTTTTTTATCTTATTTAGAACATCTACAACAAAAGTAACAATAGATTGATGATTTGATAAATTTGATTTTAAAATTATATCACAAAGATCATTTTGATTATTAATCCCTATACGCAACTCGGTTTTAATTTTCTTAGCTATCCGCAACATTTTGTTATCTACGTCCCCAAAAATGAGCATCATATCAAAATTCTTAGAGAGAATTTTCAGTAAATTCAAATCCTTTATTTTTCTAAAAAAAGAAAATGATTTTTGCGTAACAGGAATGATCTTTTCATTTTGATTAAAGGGAGTTCCTTCATTTTTTTTCAAGTTATATGAATATAAAACTGTTACTTTTTTTACTCCTGCTTTTTCCCATTCCGTTTTTAACTTTAAGATTTCTTTTCTATCTAAATTAGAACCATCGGTTAAAATAATCATGGATTTAGTTGACTCAAATATAGATCTGCTCATTATTATTTTTTAGCGAATAAAAATAAATGCGAATATAACAATGATTATTGTTGCTAATATATTTAACAACAATCCATTTTTAGCCATTTGCCTGATTGTCAAAACACCGGAAGAAAAAACAATCGCATTTGGCGGTGTTCCTACAGGTAACATAAAAGCACAACTTGCCGCTAAAGTAATTGGCAAACAAAGTTGTAAAATACTATATTCTGTATCTAATGCAAAATCTGCAACAACAGGTATAAGAACAGAAACTAAAGCCATGTTGGACATGATTTCCGTACCGAAAATAGCGATACCTACTAAAATCAATAATAATACAAAAATTCCAACGTTTGAATAAGCCATAAAAACCTCTGTTAACGCATCAATAACTCCATTTTTTCCTAAAATTTTAGCCATTGCCATTCCTCCTCCGAAGAGAATCAAAATTCCCCAAGGCAAACGCTTGGTATCTGACCAATCTAATAATTTCTCTTTACGTCCTTCTGCAGGTAAAAAAAATAATAAAATAGCTTTAGATTTAAAAGTAATCGACAACGAAAAAGGAGCGAAAACTTTTGATGCAGTTATAGCGAAAATAGGAAATTTAAGTACCTTTGAATATGTTGGCGATAAAGTAGCAAATGCTTTTTCATTTTTGGTTAAAACCAACGAGTATTTTATTCCGTTTAGTGAAGATATTGATATAGAAGCAGAAATCAAAAAGTTAAAAGAGGAGTTAGAGTATGTGCAAGGCTCTTTGCGAATTGTAGAGAAAAAATTGAGTAATGAACGGTTTGTAAACAACGCACCCGAAAAAGTAG
>JALWLM010000275.1 GCA_027084145.1 Crocinitomicaceae bacterium
GTGTAATACTTCTATTTTCTTATTTCATCTATCTCCATATTGAGAAACTTATTCTTCGTTTTTGGAAAAAAAGGAGTTATCTCTATCGCTTTGCTTATTTACTTCGTAAAGAACCAAAATATCGTTGGAAACTTTTATTTTTAAGTTGGGGAAGATTTATTGTTTTTACGACACAATTTGCTTTAATGCTTTCGATTTACGGGACTTCTATCTCTTTTAATGTTATAGGTGCAATTTGGTTGATTTATCTCACTTCAATGATAACTCCTTCGCTTTTCTTAGGGAAACTGGGAATTAAAGAATTATTATCCTTGTATATTTTATCTCAAATAGGTATCAATGAATACACCATACTTTTTTCATCTCTTACCATTTGGTTGATTAACTCTGTTTCACCTGCGGTTTGGGGATTGTTTATTTGTAAAAACAAACAATGAAATGGCAATTTTAATTTTTCTACTTATTTATTTTATTCTTGCAGTCGGTATCGCTTTTATCGGTTTGACTTTGCAAATTCACAAAGAGAAAAATCATATTCCAATATCCGGTATTTCATTAGAAGATCTTACAGTAATCATTCCTTTCAGGAATGAAGAAGAAAGATTGGGACCCTTACTTGACTCTCTAAAAACCCAAACGAAATATCCTTCTAAAATCTTATTTGTTAATGATCATTCGGAAGATGATAGTTGTTCCATTATTAAACAAAGTTCTATCCCTCAATTAGAAATATACAATTTACCCGAAACACTTCAAGGGAAGAAATCAGCAATTGATTTTGGTATTAAAAAAAGTAATTCAAAGTATATATTACAACTCGATGCTGACGTTTATTTTTCTCCTGATTTTTTTGAAAACATTTCACTTGTTAATCAATCTATTTCGATGCAAATCCGCCCTGTTGTCATGAAAGGAAAAAACCTATTTGAATACTTTTATGAATTAGATTTTATTTTTACCAATGCTTTGAATACGGCTCTTGCCGGATTTTCTTCTCCTATTATTGCCAATGGAGCTAATTTACTTTATCAACGGGAGAAATATCTTTCCTTTAATACGCTAAAAAATCATCAAGACATATCTAGTGGAGATGATGTATTTCTCCTTCACGATTTTCTTTCTTCAAAAGAACAACAAATTGCTTTATCTACATCCCCGAAACATCTTGTGTTTACAACGTGTCCTTCGTCTTTTTCTGCTTTTATTCGACAACGATTGAGATGGATCGGAAAAATGAATAAAGTTAAAAACACCATTTCTATTTGGTTCTCTTTTCTTTACCTACTTTTAGGAATCTCTTTTATCTACCTTATAGTTCTTTTTGCATTATCTGGAGAATGGAACAATGTCTTACTCCTCTTTTTAGGAAAAACATTTATTGACATGCTTAGTATTTTTCCTTATTTACAGAGAATTAAAAGAACAAAGCTACTTGGATTTATTTGGTTTTACGAATTGTTTTTTCCTCTTTATTCTTTGCTTTTATTGATTCTTCATCGTTGGAAAACTCCTACATGGAAAGGAAGAGAAGTTCGTAACTGAATCTTTATTTGTTAAAATTATCAGTTTGATGATAATATCATGTTTAAATCCTCCATGATTTTTAAAACATACTCTACGGTTTGCTCTTCTTTGTCTAAAATAATCTGTGCTTTTTTATAATATCGTTGACGCTCATCTAATTTATAAGTAATGAAATCAAGTAAATCTTCCTCACTGATTCCATCAATTAAAGGACGATGATTTTTTGCTTTTTTTAGGTGTTCCAATAAATCTTCGGGACTTCGTTCTAAGTAAATTGTTGTTCCCAGTTGGTTTAATTTATCTATATTATCATGAAAACAAGGCATTCCTCCACCTGTTGCTAACACAAAGGAATCTTTAAAAGATAAATTGGAGATAAAATTGGTTTCAAGTTCTCGAAAATAAGCTTCCCCGAATTTCCCGAAAATTTCTCCAACGGATAAACCGGTCTGTTGCTCTATTGCCACATCAGAGTCAATAAAGGGAATTTTTAATCGAAAAGCTAATTCCTTTCCTATTGTCGTTTTTCCACTTCCCATAAACCCTATGAAAATTATCCGTTTCATTTCTCAAAAAATAAGACTCCTTTACATGTAAAAATACAAAATTTATCGTGCTTTTAGAAAGTTTTTATCATCATCTATATTTTATCTTCCTCTATGGGCACAACTCAACCCAATAATAATCAATGATTTTATCATAAAACAGCCATATCAATTTCATTGACTCTCTAAATATTTCTTAAACTTTTTTTATTTTATTATTGTTTAAATCAAAATTAGATATATATTTGCACCCGCAATCGCGAAGATTCGGTAGCTCAGTTGGTAGAGCAATACACTTTTAATGTATGGGTCCTGGGTTCGAATCCCAGCCGAATCACAAAAAAGCCTCACTTTGTGAGGCTTTTTATTTACTTCTTATTTTTTAAATAATCTTATTTCTAAAAAAATCCCAAACAGCATCCTTAGGAGGCATTCCTTTCACTGTAATTTCCTCTTTCGTTGTTGGATGAATGAATGTCAGTTCTCCTGCATGTAAATGTATTGCCCCGTCTTTATTCGATCTCTTTGCCCCATATTTCAAATCTCCTTTTATCACACAACCTATTTCAGCTAATTGACAACGAATTTGATGGTGGCGTCCTGTCTCCAGTTCTATTCTTAGCAAATGATAATTATCCGATGAGGCAATAAGCTCATAATGCAACACTGCTCTCTTTGCGCCTTCTTTAGCTTCATTAAAAGCATAAGATTTATTTTGCTTACTGTTTTTTAATAAATAATGAACTAATGTTCCTTTCTTATGATGAGGCTTACGCTCTACGACTGCCCAATAAATTTTTCGTGTCTTTTTATCTTTAAATTGTTGATTCAAACGGGAGAGTGCCTTGCTGGTCCTTGCAAAAAGTAACACCCCGCTTGTAGGCCGGTCTAAACGATGAACCACTCCACAAAAGACATTACCGGGTTTGTTAAATTTCTTTTTTAAATACAATTTGACTTTGTCAACTAAAGGCTCATCTCCTGTTTTATCTCCTTGAACCAGATCTGAAGGTCTCTTATTAACTACAATTGTATGATTGTCTAAATGTAATACTTCAAGCATCTTAATATTGCTCGGATTCGTTAGGGAAATCTTGTGTTTTCACATCTTCTATATAACGCTGAAAAGCACCCAACATTTCTTGATACAAGTTGTGATATTTTCTCAAAAAACGAGGGTTAAATTCATTATTGATTCCCAACATATCATGAACCACTAATACTTGACCATCCACTCCTGATCCTGCTCCTATCCCAATAATCGGTATTTTAACGGATTTAGCGACTTTTTCTGCAAGTTTTGCCGGTATTTTTTCTAAAACAATTGCAAAACATCCTACTTCTTCCAATGCTTTTGCATCACTAATCAATCTTTCGGCTTCTTCTTTTTCTTTGGCACGAACAACATAAGTTCCAAACTTATAAATTGATTGTGGCGTCAAACCGAGATGCCCCATTACAGGAATTCCGGCAGTCAAAATTCTTGTAATAGACTCTAAAACTTCTTTTCCTCCTTCCAGTTTCACCGCATGAGCCCCTGCTTCTTTCATAATCCGAATCGCACTGGATAAAGCTTCTTTTGAGTTCCCTTGATAAGATCCAAAGGGCATATCTACCACTACTAATGAACGCTTTACCGCTCGAACAACCGATGAGGCATGATAAATCATTTGATCCAATGTTATCGGTAATGTTGTCTCGTGTCCCGCCATTACATTAGAAGCGGAATCTCCTACTAAAATAACATCCACTCCGGCCGTATCAATGATTTTTGCCATTGAAAAATCATACCCCGTAAGCATAGAAATTTTCTCTCCTTCATCTTTCATGCGTTGTAACACATGTGTTGTTACTTTCTTGACTTCTTTATGAATC
>JALWLM010000276.1 GCA_027084145.1 Crocinitomicaceae bacterium
CTGCTCGAGAGATGAGCGAACGAATCTCCAATATTGTTGGTGATTTTGAAGCTAAAAATATTACAATGGGAACTTTCCATTCCGTTTTTGCTCGAATTCTTCGCTATAATTCCGACCGCTTAGGTTACCCTTCCAACTTTACGATATACGATACACAAGACTCTAAAAGTTTATTAAAAGAAATCATAAAAGGATTTAATTTAGATGATAAACTCTACAAACCATCAACTGTTTTAGGAAGAATTTCCGCAGCTAAAAATAATTTAATTTCACCGGAAGAATATTTAGAAAATCCGGAAATACAACAAGAAGACCGTTATAGTAAAAGACCTGAATTGGGACGTATTTATAAGACTTATGTCAACCGTTGTTTTAATGCGGGAGCCATGGATTTTGATGATTTACTTTATCAAACCAATGTTTTGCTCCGAGACTTTCCTGATGTTTTAAACTTTTATCAAAATAAATTCAAATATATTCTTGTAGATGAGTACCAAGACACTAATTATTCCCAATATTTAATCGTTAAAAAACTAGCTGCTCTTTATGAGAATATCTGTGTTGTCGGAGATGATGCTCAAAGTATTTACTCTTTCCGTGGAGCAAACATTAAAAACATTTTAAATTTCAAAAGAGATTATCCTGATTTTAAGCTCTTTAAGCTGGAACAAAATTATAGAAGTACGGGGAACATTGTTAAATCAGCCAATAGCGTTATCAAAAAAAACAAAAACCAAATACAAAAAGTAGTTTGGACTGAAAATGAAGAAGGAGAAAAAATAACCGTTATCCGCACAATCACAGACACTGAGGAAGGAAAAGTTATTACTCAAAAAATACAAGAAAAAATCGAAGAAGAAAATGTAAGTTATAACAATTTTGCCATCTTATACCGCACCAACAGACAGTCACGTGCTTTTGAAGAGTCTCTTAGAAAAAAGAATATTCCATACAAAATATACGGAGGTCTTTCATTCTATCAAAGAAAAGAAATAAAAGATCTTCTTGCTTATTTTAGATTAGCAGCAAATCCTGATGATAATGAAGCTTTCAAACGTGTAATCAATTACCCGAAACGAGGAATCGGGAAAACATCTTTGGAAAAGCTAATCACAGCTGCCGGCCACTACGGTGTGAGCTTATGGAAAGTCATTAATAATTTTGAGACATTTCCTGTTGAGCTCCCAACAGGTTCCAAAAAGAAAATGATTGAATTTGCAGTAATGATTGAAAGTTTTCATAGTCAAATTGATCAAATGGATGCGCATAAATTGGCTCTGGAAATTGCCAAATCATCAGGTATCTTAAGAGAATTAAACAAAGAAAAAGACAAAGGTCCTGAAGACATGGAACGCTACCAAAATGTAGAAGAATTGATTTCAGGGGTACAATCTTTTGTGAAATCTCAAGGAGATAGTGAATCCAAATCCCTTTCTGATTTTATGATAGATGTTGCTTTACTTACCGATGCCGATGAAGATAAGGATGAAGATCGTAACCATGTCACACTGATGACCATTCACTCCAGTAAAGGTTTAGAATTTGACTATGTTTACATTGTCGGATTAGAAGAAAATTTATTCCCCTCTCAGCAATCTACGACAACAAGGGCTGATTTAGAAGAAGAACGAAGACTTTTTTATGTTGCCATCACAAGAGCAAAGAAAGAATGTACACTCTCTTATTCCAATTCCAGATTTTTATGGGGGCAATTGGTTACTTCGGAAATGAGTCGTTTTATTTCGGAAATTGATCAAGAACATTTAAAATATGAGAACCCTGTACGACAAGGAGGTGGACGTTCTTTAAATTCATCCGGTTTTGGTTTCTCAGGAGGATTGAATCGTCAAATGAAATCTAAAGCGTTGAATATTTCATCTTCAAAGAGAAGTATTTCTCCATCAACCGCAAATAACCATACTTCAGACCTTGATTTCAGCAATATCAAAGTAGGTACAAATGTAGAACACAACCGTTTTGGTAAAGGAAAAGTAATTAGTATGGAAGGCTATGGAAACGATAAAAAAGCCTCCATCTTCTTTCCTAAATTCGGAACAAAAACAGTTCTTCTCACTTTTGCTAAATTAAAAGTACTGGACTAATTTTTTTGACATGAAACTTTCTCGAGAATATTATCTGCAAGAAAATGTTGTTCATCTTGCAAAAGATTTATTGGGAAAAGTGTTGTTTACAGAAATAAACGGACAAAGATGTGCAGGGATTATTACTGAAACCGAAGCCTACGAAGGTATAACAGATAAAGCTTCTCATGCTTACAACAACAAACGGACAAAGAGAACCGAAATCATGTATCGGGAAGGAGGTGTTAGTTATGTCTATCTCATTTATGGGATGTACCATTTATTTAATGTAGTTACCAATATAAAAGATATTCCACACGCCGTTTTAATCCGTGCTATTTATCCTTATGAGAATGAACGTCTCATATTCAAGCGTCGAAGAACTCAAAAATACCATAGAAATTTACTCAATGGACCAGGAAAACTGACTATTGGTCTGGGGATTAACCAAAATTTTAATGGCGAAGATTTAACAGAAAACAAAATATGGATTGAGGATAAAGGAATAACTTTCACCGATAATGAAATTGAAATTACCCCAAGAATAGGAATCGACTATGCTGAAGAAGACGCCCTACTCCCCTATCGCTTTGTTGTCAACAATGAAGAACTTCTAAGACAAAAAATGATCTGATGAATTATATTTTAATGATTATCCTTATTTAAGTCCTCTTAATTTATTTTTCTTAAATTTACTCATTACTTATCTTTAAATTTAAAAAACCATGAAAAAAACAATTACTCTTTTAGTCTCATTATTATCAGTAACAGCTTTTTCCCAATTCCCGGAAATTAGTGCTACAAATCAAATTCCATCAGTTGGAGACACTATCGAATATAATGATGCTAACACTTTTGGTTTTGACGAGAACGGAAGTGGAGGTGCAATAAATGTTATGTGGGATTTCTCGAATCTTATCCCTACCGGAAGTGTTAAATTCTTCTATGTAGATATGGCTACAACCGGAGATCAAGCAACATTTCCTTCAGCGAATATAGCAATGGGAAACAATAACACTTCCGGGTATGAATATTTTGAAGTAGGTCCTTCCACTATTAAACGTTGGGGGTATTCCAGTACAACCGATACATTAAAGTATCATCAAGCCTTTACGCGTTATTCTTTCCCAATACAACCGGGGGTAACACAAACGGCTTCATACATTGGACAATTCATTACTGCAGATTTGGGACAAGATTCGACAACAATATCTAATGGAAGTTACGACGCTAATCCGGACGCTTATGGTACCGTTAAGTTACCTCCTTCTGCTATCGGAGGACAACCGGAAGTATTTGATTCGGTCATCCGCGTCCATGTCGTTGAAAGTTTTCAAATTATTTACTGGATGTTAGGAGTGCCTGCTCTTACGATCAACATTAATGATGACTATTATTTCTGGTTTGATGAAGAAACACAAGAACCTATTGTCATCTACGGAACAACAACAGATGACGCAGGTGGGTCTCCCCAAACCGTATTGAGATATCAACCTATAGCAGGAACTGCTACTCAAGGAGGAACTTCCGGAATAGAAGAGAATGATAAAATAACTTTTAACATTTTCCCTAATCCGGCAAAAGATGTTGTTTCTTTATCATTTAAAAACAGTAACTCCAGAAGAATAAAAATTATTTCTGTCATAGGTGAAACTGTTTTAGACAAAGAAACCTCTAAAAAGAAAGAAATTTTAAACGTTTCCTCTTTAAAATCAGGTGTTTATTTTATTGAAATCAACGAAGGTGATCAAAAACAAATCAAAAAGATTATTCTTTAATAAAAAAAAAATCTCATTTTTATTAAAACCGTTCTTCAAAAGAACGGTTTTTTTATCTTTGGAATAAACTGTATACAAT
>JALWLM010000277.1 GCA_027084145.1 Crocinitomicaceae bacterium
GTTTTAGATTATATAGAATTTGTTTTATTGATAAATGAGTAACAGAATCAAGTAGTTTATCACTATATTTAAGTTCTGCAAGAGGAAATAAAACAAATTTTCTTTTATGATAAAGCGGGTGAGGAATTTGGAGTTCTTTAGTAGAGATGATTTGCTTGTCGTAAAAGATAATATCAATGTCAATGATTCTAGATGAATAAATACCATTGACGCTTTTTTTAGTTCTTCCTATTTCTTTTTCAATTTCTTGTGTTTTTTTTAAGAGTTGAAAAGGAGTTAATGGTGATTCTATAATTAAACAAAGGTTAAGGAAATCATTATTCGTTTCAAATCCTTCTGCTTTTGTTTCATGAATTTCAGAACGTTCTATAATTTCCCCTATTTCTGAAAGATATTGAATTGCTCTTTCGAGATTTTTTTTTCGATGACCTAAATTGCTGCCAAGAGAGAGGGTGATTATAGCCATTTAAATTCTTCAATCAATTTATTTAAATCTTCTTTAAGATAATTTAAAGTAGGTTTTAAGGAGTCATAATTAGGTACACTGTTGAAATAAACAGCACCACTGGCAAAATATTTTGTTGAATCTGTTAAATAGAATTGAAAAGGAGAGGCGACATCTCCCTCTAATTCAAACAATATACCGTAGATACGGTCAGTGCTATCAATAAATTTGTAATCATTGATGGCTGTTGCTTTAATTTTATGTTCATCTACTTTGTCGTTGACATAATTAACATAGACAGAAAGAGGTTCTTTCATTTTGATAAAAGAAAAATGAATGATTCCATTTAATTTTCCGAGGTGAATATCTTTATGACAAGGAGATCCTTCTACATCTTTTACTCCGTAAGCTTTGTTGATAGGAAAAGAATAATTACATGCTTCATTTTTATAAATGGTGTATTCTTTTTTAGGTAAGTCAACTCTTAAAAAAGTGGGAGGTTTGGGTATAGGTCTGTTTCCATTGTTACAAGCACTGAGAATAAAGAATAAGAGAAGGAAAAAGATATTTTTCATTAGTGTTTTTTTTGTTTGTCTTGAATGATGATTTTAACCATTTTAATTCTCTTTTTATCGGAAGAATCAACAATAAATTTAAGATTGTCAATTTCGATAGATTCATTATTCATTAGGATTTTTCCTGCTTTCTCAATAATTAAACCTCCAATGGTTTCTGTATTTTTGAGATTTAATAGTTCTTCATCTAAATCAAGTATTTTGATGAGATCAATGAGGGGTGTTTTACCTTCAAATAAATAAGTTTTATCATCAATTTTAGTATACTTATTATTATCGTTATCAAATTCATCAGTAATATCTCCTACAATTTCTTCGAGGATATCTTCTAAAGTTACAATACCGCTTACACCTCCATATTCGTCAACGACCATCGCAATGTGAACTTTCTTTTCTTGAAATTCTTTAAGTAAATCGTCTATCTTTTTGTTTTCCGGAACATAAAAGGGGGGTCGGATAAACTTTTTCCAATCGAATTCTTCTTCTTTTCCGATATAGGGCAACAAATCTTTGATAAAGAGGATGCCTATAATATGATCTAGATTTTCTTTGTAAACAGGAATTCTGGAATGCCCTATTTCAAGTATTTTTTCTAATAATTCTTTGCTTGATATTTGATCATCTATAGCGCGAACATCTATTCTCGGCTTCATGATTTGTCGAACTTCTGTTTTTCCGAAGTTAACAATTCCTTCCAGTATTTTTTGATCGTCTTCACTAGTGTCTTCTTCTTTCGTTAAAACAATAGCGGCTTCTAATTCATTAGCTGAAATATCAATATTGTTTTGTTTAATGTTTTTTTGGACGAAGTCAGAACTTTTTACAAGTGCTTTTTTGATCCATGATATAGGAGGTGTTTGGTTAATGAAATTAAGAGGTTTACTAATGAAAGAAGAGAATTTTAGTGCATTTTTACTAGCGTATATTTTAGGTATTACTTCACCAAAAAGAAGTAAAATGAAAGTAATGATAACCGTTTCGATGACAAATTGCATTAAAGATGATATAGATGAGCCTTTATAAAGTTTTTGGAGTAAGGCACTCGAAACAATGACGATTGCAACGTTAACAAAGTTATTGGTAATAAGTATTGTAGCAAGTAATTCTTTCGGTTGTTTTAATAACTTTAATATGTTACTTAAGCTTTCATCTTCTTTTATTTGTTCTCTATCCTTAGGACTTAAGGAAAATAGAGCGGCTTCAGAACCGGAAATTAGTGCAGAAGCAACAAGTAAAAGCAATAGGATGCATGTTAAAATAATAATTGATGATAACTCTACTGATATCAGAGGTAGAAAGTTAATGTGATTAAAAGGTTCTTCTATGTCCATTTTTCAATTAAAAAGGTAAGTCGTCTTCAGTGTTTGAGTCTATTTTTTTATCCTGAACATCGGAAGGAGGATTAGGTGTACCTTGTTGAGAATAATTCGGTGTTGTGCTTTCTTTTCTTCTTTGCGTGTCTGCCGAAGATAACATGACGAGTTCGTCAGCAACAATTTCTGTGGTGTATCTTGTGTTTCCTTCCTTATCCTTCCATGACCTATTTCGTAATTTACCTTCAATAAACACTTTTTGTCCTTTTGACAAGTATTTTGAGGCTACTTCTGCAAGTCCTCTCCATACAGTGATGTTATGCCAATCCGTATGGCTTATTTTTTCACCGGTATTTTTATCGGTGTAAGATTCGGATGTGGCTAAAGGGAAAGAAGCAACAACTAAATTATTATCGAGATGCCTTACTTCAGGATCTGCGCCAAGGTTTCCGATTAAAATGACTTTATTAACAGTTCCACTCATGATATTACAAAGATAACGATAATATCTAAAGTATTAAAAAAAGACGGGAATTCAATATAATTTTTGTAAATAGTTGTCTATAATTTTAGGAACAGGATAATTTTTAATGTCTTTGATGTTGATTTTAACAATATTTTCGCTTTTGATATTTCCGGGAACTTCCTTAGCGTGCCGGAATATGCAGATAATTTTTTGATGGGTTAACTTTTGTTCTTGGATCTTTAATGATTGATTATTTTGAACTTGTTCGATAAATTGTTTTTCATTCAATTCAATGAGAGGAAATTGATACATATTTTGCCAAATGTCTTTTTGGGTTCTTTTTTCTAAAATGATTTCATTGTTTTCAGAGATGACGTAAAATAAGAAGAATCGTTTTCTTGTTTTTAATTTCTTTAACTTAACAGGTCTGTCTTTAATCGTGTCATTCTTTAAAGCTAAGCAGAAATCATTAGCAGGGCATTCTATACATTTAGGGTGTTTAGGTGTACATATGGTACTACCAATATCCATAATAGCGTGATTGTATTTGTCTGGATTTTTATTACAAATGAGAGTGTTTGCTTTTTTTTGGAATAATTTCACGCCTTCAGAAGAGTTTATAGGAGTTTTGATATCAAAAACTCGGCTTAGAAATCTGTAAACGTTACCATCAACGACCGCTTTAGGTTGTTTGAATGCAAAAGAAGCGATAGCAGAAGCTGTATAAGTTCCAATACCCTTTAACTTTAAAATATCTTCAAATTTTTCTGGAAACTTTCCTTGATATTGATTGATTATGGTTTTAGATGTGTGATGTAAATTTCTGGCTCTTGAGTAGTAACCCAGCCCTTGCCATTCATTTAATATTTCACGTTCGGAAGCTTTAGCTAAATCGTTAATGCTAGGATATTTTTTGATAAATTTCAGGTAATAATTCAGTCCTTGTTCAATTCTTGTTTGTTGTAAAATTATTTCAGAGAGCCATATGAAGTAAGGGTTAGTTGTTGTTCTCCAAGGAAGCTTGCGACCATATTGTTCGTACCAATTTAATATTCTACTTGTAAGATCGTTTTGTTCCATGAAGCAAAACAACTAAATAATATTTCATTGGATATATTCCAATATAAAATACAA
>JALWLM010000278.1:0-10066 GCA_027084145.1 Crocinitomicaceae bacterium
TACTGATGCTTCCCATAACGTTATATTTTATATCTTTTTAATTTTGTAATCAACAAAAACACAATTTCGGAGGTAAAAGTAAAAAAAAATCACATAAATAAAAAACAAAATGGAATATCGTATTGAAAAAGACACTTTGGGTGAGGTAAAAGTTCCCGCAGATAAGTATTGGGGTGCACAAACAGAACGGTCAAGGAATAACTTTAAAATTGGAACTCCCGCCTCTATGCCGAATGAAATTATAAAAGCATTTGCTTATTTAAAAAAGGCAGCGGCTCATGCAAATCATGAATTGGGAGTTTTACCGGAAGAAAAGAAAGAGTTGATATCTAAGGTTGCCGATGAAATTATTGAAGGGAAACTAGATGATCAGTTTCCTTTAGTTGTTTGGCAAACAGGGTCAGGAACGCAAAGTAATATGAATGTTAATGAAGTTATTGCAAACAGAGCCCACGTATTAGAAGGAAATAAGCTGGGGGAAGGAGAAAGAACATTATCACCAAATGATGATGTAAACAAATCTCAATCGAGCAATGATACTTTCCCGACAGCAATGCACATCGCTGCATATAAAATTATTGTAGAAAACACGATTCCGGGAGTAGAGCAACTTAGAGATACATTAGCAAAAAAATCAGAAGAATTTAAAGATGTTGTAAAAATAGGAAGAACACACCTAATGGACGCAACACCTCTAACACTTGGACAGGAATTTTCAGGATATGTATCTCAGTTAGATCACGGATTAAGAGCATTAAAAAACACATTCTCCCATCTTTTGGAATTGGCGTTAGGAGGAACAGCTGTAGGGACAGGCTTGAATACTCCGAAAGGCTATGATGTTTTGGTTGCCAAAAAGATAGCGGAATTTACAGGGTATCCATTTGTTACTGCAGAAAATAAATTTGAAGCACTTGCAGCACATGATGCTATTGTTGAAACACATGGAGCACTAAAACAAATAGCGGTTTCTTTAAATAAAATAGCAAACGATATCCGTCTTTTAACTTCCGGACCAAGATCAGGAATAGGAGAAATTATTATCCCTGCAAATGAGCCGGGATCCTCCATTATGCCGGGAAAAGTAAACCCAACACAAGCGGAAGCGATAACAATGGTGTGTGCCCAAGTAATAGGGAATGATGTAGCAATTACAGCCGGCGGAATGCAAGGACATTTTGAATTGAATGTTTTCAAACCTATGATGGCAAAAAACATTATTGAAAGTGCTAGATTAATAGGGGATGCTTGTCGTTCTTTTGAGGAAAAATGTGTAAGAGGAATAGAGCCGAATCACAAAAGAATACAAGAATTATTAAACAACTCTTTAATGCTTGTTACTGCACTTAACCCAAAAATAGGATATTATAAAGCGGCGGAAATAGCAAATGAAGCACATAAAAACGGAACAACGCTAAGAGAAGAAGCAATTCGTTTAGGATATGTTCCGGAAGACAAATATGATGAATGGGTAGACCCGAAAAAGATGATAGGCTCTATGGGCTAAAAAATGAGATAAAATTTTAAAAAGAGGTGTTTGTACAACACCTCTTTTTTGTTAGATAAATTATTGTTATAACATCGTTTATTTTAATAAGATATGTACTTTTGCATTTTCAATTTGATTATAATTTAATATCACAGTAATGGACGGCAACAAAAAAATTAAAGCAGCTCTTATTTCCGTTTTTGACAAAGAAGGATTAGAACCGATTATTAGAGAATTAGATAAAAACAATGTTACGATTTATTCTACGGGTGGAACGCAAAAATTTATTGAAGATTTAGGTGTAAAAGTAGAAAAAGTGGAAGATTTAACATCTTATCCCTCTATTCTAGGGGGAAGAGTAAAAACATTACATCCGAAAGTTTTTGGAGGGATTTTAAATCGAAGAAACCTTACCTCGGATCAGGAAGAAATCAAACAATATGATATACCAGAAATAGACTTAGTCATTGTGGATTTGTACCCATTTGAAGCTACGGTTGCTTCAGGAGCGAAACATGAAGATATCATTGAAAAAATAGATATCGGAGGAATATCACTTATCCGGGCAGCAGCAAAAAATTATAACGATGTGGTTATCATTCCTTCAAAGGAGCAATACGAATCGTTTTTAGAGGTTATTTCAGAAACAGGTGGAGAGACAACAATAGAACAAAGAAAAAAGTTTGCAAGAGATGCTTTTGATGTTTCTTCTCATTATGACACACAAATATTCAACTATTTTAATAAAGACGAGAGTGTAGATAGATTTAAACAAAGTGTTCGTGAGGGACAAACTTTGAGATATGGAGAAAATCCACACCAAAAAGGTGTATTCTATGGTAAACTGGATGAAATGTTTGACAAGTTGTGGGGAAAAGAATTGTCTTACAATAACTTGTTGGATGTAGATGCTGCGGTAAATCTAATGGAAGAATTTAAAAAGGATGAGCCGACCTTCGCTATTTTAAAACACAACAATGCTTGTGGATTGGCAACACGACCTACAATTAAACAAGCATATTTAGATGCATTAGCAGGAGACCCTGTTAGTGCTTTCGGAGGAATTTTGATTAGCAATGCTAAAATAGATGAAGAAACAGCCTCTGAAATTAATCAATTATTTTGTGAGGTCGTTATTGCTCCCGAGTTTAACAAAAAAGCCCTTGAAATTTTAAAAGAAAAAAAGAATAGGATTATTTTAGTTCAAAAAGAAGTAGAATTACCCAAAAAACAATTTAGGACAATACTAAATGGTGTTTTAGAACAAGATAAAGACCTAAAAACAGAAATGAAAGAAGACCTTGTTTGTAAAACAAAAAAAGCACCAACAGAGAGAGAAATTGATGACTTATTGTTTGCAAATAAATTAGCAAAACACACAAAATCAAACACGATTGTTTTAGCCAAGAACAAACAATTATTAGCAAGCGGAACCGGACAAACGTCTCGAGTAGATGCATTAAAACAAGCGATACATAAAGCAAAATCCTTCGGGTTTAACTTAGAGGGAGCCGTAATGGCTTCAGATGCATTTTTCCCCTTTCCTGATTGTGTAGAAATAGCAGACAACGAAGGTGTAAAAACCGTAATTCAACCCGGAGGTTCAATTAAGGACCAATTATCGATAGACTACTGTGATAACAACGATATTTCTATGGTTTTCACTGGAGTTCGTCATTTTAAACATTAAATCTGTCTATTTATTTGATGTTTTTATGTTTTATATGATTGTTTTTTAAAAGAAAAAGAGTATTATTACAGGTGATTATTTTAGTAAATTAAATTATGGGATTATTTGATTTTTTAACAAAAGAAATCGCAATTGATTTAGGAACAGCAAATACACTTATTATTATGAATGATAAGGTAGTTGTTGATGAACCCTCTATTGTTGCAAAGAACATACAAACAGGAGAGATTGTTGCTATTGGGAAGAAGGCACAAAAAATGCATGGGAAAACACATAAGTTGATTGAAACAATTCGTCCATTGAGGGATGGTGTAATAGCAGACTTCCAAGCAGCAGAGAAGATGATTAGAGGAATGATTGATATGATTCCGGGAGTAAAAGGGTTTTTTAACCCGTCATTGAGAATGGTGATTTGTATTCCTTCGGGAATTACGGAAGTAGAAAAAAGAGCGGTACGAGATTCTGCAGAACATGCCGGAGCAAAAGAAGTATATTTAATTCATGAGCCAATGGCTGCCGCAATAGGTATCGGGATAGATGTTCAAGAGCCACAAGGAAATATGATTATTGATATTGGTGGAGGTACATCTGAAATTGCCGTCATTGCTCTTGGGGGAATAGTGTGTGATAAATCTATTCGTGTTGCAGGGGATGATTTCACGAAAGATATTGAGGAATATATGAGAAGACAACACAACATTCTTGTAGGAGAAAGAACAGCAGAAGCAATTAAAATCAATGTGGGGTCCGCGTTAACAGAACTCGAAAACCCACCGGAAGATTATGCGGTTCAAGGACGGGATTTAATGACAGGAACTCCAAAAGAGATAATTGTATCTTACTCGGAAATAGCTCATGCTTTAGATAAAACAATTACAAAAGTTGAGGAAGCAATTTTGAATGCGCTGGAAATGACCCCTCCTGAGTTGTCAGCAGACATCTATACAACAGGAATTTATTTAGCAGGAGGAGGGTCTATGCTTAGAGGATTAGATAAAAGAATATCAATGAAAACAAAGTTGCCAGTTCATATTGCAGAAGATCCACTAAGAGCTGTAGCTCGAGGAACAAGTATTGCGCTTAAAAACATTGATAAATTTATGTTCTTGATACGAGATTAAATTTTAATTAAACATATTTAATGCAAAAATTCCTTGCTTTCATAAGACATTTTAGAGTGTTTTTATTGTTTGTGTTGTTGCAGGGAATTTCTTTTTATTTATATTTTTCATATATCTCTTTTCCTCGTTCACAATATTTAACAACAGCAGGAAAAATACAAGGAGAAATACTGAAAAAAAGAGATAAAATCACACAGCATTTTGATTTAGTTTATAATAACAAAAATCTTCAAAAAGAAAATATTCGTTTAAAAGAACGATTGCCTCAAAATTATATTCAACTGGAAAGAAGTAAAGTGAAAATAAATGACACTTTATTTCGTCGTCAATATACCTACATTCCTGCAAAAGTTATTAATTCAACATATCACAAAAGGAACAATTATTTCACATTGGATATTGGTAATAACATTGGAGTGAAAAGAGGAATGGGAGTGGTATCTCCCAAGGGAATTATAGGGATAATCCATAATTCAAGCGATTATTTCTCAGTAGTAAAATCATGTCTTACAGAGAAGTTAAATGTTGCCATTATGTTGGAAAAGACCGGAGAGTTTGGTTTTCTTGAATGGGACGGAAGAAACCCGAGATATGGAATAATGTCAGGAGTTTCAAACGATTATAAAATAAAAAAGGGAGCAAAAATAATAACAAGAGGAGGAGACGGAATTTTTCCTAGAGGAATCTCTGTGGGAAAGGTAATAAAAACAGAAGTAATAGAAGGAAAGCCTTTATGGAAAATAATATTTAAATTTTCGGAAGATTTCCGAAATGTTCAAAATGTGTATGTAATTCAGAATGAATTATTAAAAGAACAAAAGCAACTGGAAGAGACGGTAAATGAATAGCAGAAGTTACATATTGCGATTTTTATTTTTTGTAGCCGTCCAAGTTTTGATTTTAAATCAAATAGAACTTGGGTTTGGAATCCAATTAATGATTTACCCTCTGTTTTTATTCCTTTTGCCAATTGAGATCAAGGTGGTTCCGTTGATGTTTATAGCTTTTTTTATGGGTATAATTATTGACTCTTTTTCAAACACTTATGGATTACACGCCTCTGCATCAGTTACTTTTGTTTTTGCCCGAAATATTTTGTTGGAAATCATACAAAGAAAAGAAAAGTTAGACAGCTTAAAGGAAATTAATGTTCACAATATGGGATTCGTGTGGCAAATAAAAACATTTGGGTTATTGCTATTTGTTCACTACTTTTGGTTTTTCTTTTTTGAAATGTTTAAATTGAACGAACTGTTTTATGTGCTTCAAAAGACAATTTTAAGCACAGCTGTTTCGTTTATCATTGGAGGACTCTTCCAACATCTTTTTATTAGACCGTCAAATAAAAGTCGATGAAAAACGACTCTAGAAAATATGTGTTTTGGGCCATTTTTGGGATGACGGGCTTTTTATACATCATGAAGTTGTTTTATATGCAAGTGATTGATGACAAATGGAAGTTAAGAGCACAAGAAATAGCAGAAAAAAGAAGAGAAATATTACCGCCAAGAGCTATTGTTTTTGACAGAAAAGGGAAAAAAATCATCAGAAATAAAACATACTATAATCTGATGATGATTGAAAAGGATATTGAAGATTTGGACACGAATGCTTTTGCAGAGTTAATAGCATGGACAAAGGAAGAAGTAAGAAGCAGGTTTAGGGAAATACGAGAAAACGAAGGATATTATTATAACCCTCATACAGGAAAAACAACTTCAAATTACCAAAAAATAAGAGCATATCCTTTTATTAAAGAATTACCGGCTGAAGAAATGGTAAAAATAGCTCCTCGTTTGCATGATTTCCCCGGATTCTTTAAAGAGGAAACAAGTATGAGAACTTATCCATATCGTTGTGGAGCTAATGTTTTTGGTTATTTATCAGAAGTTACGAGAGAAGAAATAGAAAAAGACCCGTTTTATAAACCGGGAAGTTTAATAGGGAGGTCAGGAATAGAACGGTTTTATGAAAAATATTTCCGAGGACAAAAAGGGATTAAGTACATTATTACATCTGCATTGAACAATGTTGTCAGACCTTTTGAGAACGGTAAATATGATACAATGGCAGTACAATACCCTCCTGTTACTTTAGGTCTTGATATTGAGCTACAGGAATATGGAGAAAAACTTTTACAAAATAAAAGAGGCTGTATCGTGGCAATTGAACCAAAAACGGGAGAAATATTAGCATTAGTGTCAAGCCCAAGCTATGATCCTAATGTATTGGTGGGAAATAAAAATATTCGAAAAAATTATCCAAAGCTACTTTCAAACCCCGACAAGCCCTTATTTCCAAGACCTTTGGCCTCACAATATATGCCCGGATCTACATTTAAACTGTTACAATCATTAATCGGTTTACAAGAAGGGGTTATTGATGTAAACACTGGTTTTCCTTGTAACAAAAGCATTGTAGGGTGCCATAGTCATCCTTCGGCAACAAATATTTCAGACGCTGTAAAAATGTCGTGTAACCCCTATTTTTATGCAGTAACAAGAAGGATTATTCAACAAAAAAAGAAGAAGGATGTTTTTGAAGACGCAGCAATGGGGCTGAAAAAATGGGCAAAATATATGAACAGCTTTGGATTGGGGATTCGATTAGGTGTAGATATACCGGGTGTTCGACCGGGACTGATTCCGACACCGGAATATTATGATAAATGGTATGGACATTTGAAATGGAAATTTTCAACAATTCGATCTATTTCTATTGGACAGGGAGAGGTTCAGCTCACCCCTATTCAATTGGCAAATATAGCAGCAATTATAGCAAACAAAGGATGGTATTATATTCCTCATTTTGCTAAATCTTTTGGCAAAAAAGGTCCGCTAAAAGAATATAGAATAAAGCACAGAACAATGGTCGACGAAAAACATTTTTATCCGGTGATTGAAGGAATGAGAAGAGTGGTTTATGAGCCCGGAGGGACAGCAAGAAGGGCTCGAGTAAAAGGGATAACAGTGTGTGGAAAAACAGGAACAGTAGAAAATTATGAAGGGAAATTGAAACTAAAGAACCATTCTGTTTTTATTGCTTTTGCCCCAATGGAAAACCCTAAAATAGCCATTTCGGTTTTTGTGGAAAATGCAGGAGGTGGTGGAGGAACATGGGCAGCACCCATTGCATCCTTAATGATTGAAAAGTATTTAAAAAGAAAAGTTGAAGACAAAGTAAAAGAAAAGCGCATTTTAGATGCGGTTTTATTGAATAAATATAAATGAGAAAAGATAGCTCGATATTAGGAAGATTTGATTGGCCACTTTTTGTTGCTTATATTTTCCTTTTAATAATAGGAATAGCAACAGTCTATTCTGTGACATTTGACCCTGAAAACCCTTCCATATTTTCTTTCTCTGAAAAATATGGAAAACAAATGATGTGGGTGGGAATATCTTTGTTTTTAGGCTTTTTGGTTTTTTTAATTGATTCGGATATTTATAGAAAATTTGCAGTTCCAATTTATTTATTTACGCTGGCGTTATTGGTCATTGTTCTGTTTATGCCTCCTGTGAATGGAGCAAGAGCTTGGCTTGGTATCGGCTCTATGGGTATACAGCCGGCTGAATTTGCTAAGATAGGGACCGCTATTTTCTTGGCAAGATATTTAGACCGGGCAAATTTGCAACACCAAAAAATAAAAACTGTTATAATAGCAAACTTAATCATCTTAATACCGATGGTTTTAATTCTTCTTCAACCTGATGCAGGAACTTTCGTTGTATTTACAGCATTTTTATTTGTTATTTACAGAGAGGGGATATCTTATGACCCGTTAATCTTACCAATTGTTAATTCTTTACCCATTAAAGGACTTCGATTTAAAAAAACATGGTTGGGAACGCATTTTATCCCGATTTTGTTTGTTGTAGTATTTTTAAGTGTTGTTACACTTTTGTTTAGTGACCAAACATTTTATTTAGAACTTTTAAATCTTGAAGTAGGAGGATACTGGGGAGTTTTATTTTTCATAGGAGTTGTTGCTTTTATTGCTTACTTGTTTATGAGAATGATTTTTCCAAAAAGAGAGAGGAAAAAAGCATCAATTATTGCTCTTCTCGTGTTTGTTTTATCAGGGGGATTAACAGCTATTGTAAATGTAGGGTTCCAAAAATTAAAACCTCACCAGAAAGAAAGAATAGAATTGGTTTTGGGACTAAGGGAAGACCCTGATGGAGATGATTACAACAGAAACAGAGCAATGGCCGCAGTAGGAAGTGGTGGTTTTTTGGGGAAAGGTTATCGTAATGCTTCTGTTTCAAGCGTTAGAACCAACCACGTCCCTGAAAGTGAAACCGATTTTATATTTTGTCCTTTTGCGGAAGAATGGGGTTTTGTAGGATCTTTCGTTTTAATTTCTATTTATATGTTTATCATGTTTAGAGTTCTTATGATTGCAGAAAGGCAACGATCAAAATTTAACAGAGTTTATGCTTATTCTGCAGCCATGATTTTGTTTTATCATTTTGGAATTAATATAGGAATGAATATTGAGTTTGCTCCGGTAATAGGAATCCCTTTGCCTTTTATGAGTTATGGGGGGTCTTCAATGATGTCTTTTTCAATGATGCTTTTCATCTTACTTAAATTAGACAGTCAAAGAAAAGAAGTGTTGAGGTAGTCCTATTAAATTGAAAAAATAATTACATTTACTACACGAAATAAACACGAAATGAATAAAAAAACAGAAAGAAATATATCTTTTTTACCAAGAACACAGAGATGGTTATTAGTTGTTCTTTGGATAGGAGGATTATTTCCTTTGTTTTTATTATCGATACTTGTATTTACTCGTCCGGAAGAAAATTTACCTTCAGTAGAGGTTTTAGAAAACCCCCCGGAATTATTGGCTTCTATTATTTATGCCGATGATGGAAAAACAGAATTGGGTAGATACTGGAGCGTAAACAGAACGAGCTCAAAATACACAGAAATATCGCCTTTTGTACTCGATGCTTTGGTAGCAACGGAAGATGAACGATTTTATATGCATTCGGGTATAGACTTTGAAGCTTTAGGAAGGTCTATTCTTTTTCTTGGAAAAAAGGGAGGCGCATCGACGATTACACAACAATTAGCAAAACTGATTTTTACATTAGAGAAAAGAAAAAAAAGAGAAAGGAATAAAGAAGTCTTCTCTAATGGAAAAATAAAACGATTATTTGAAAAAATAGATGAAAATATTATAGCTGTTCGGTTAGAAAAAAAATATACGAAAGAGGAAATAATAACCATGTACCTGAATCAATTTGACTTCTTGTACAATGCCGTTGGAGTTGAAAATGCAGCAAATGTTTATTTCGGAAAAAAAGCATCTGAATTAGATAAAATAGAAGCTTCTACTTTGATAGGAATGTGTAAGAACCCGAGTTTATATAACCCTTATAGTTATAAGGTTAGAAATTATAGGAAAAAGATCGCCTCTCAAAAGAATATTCCGGAAGAAAAAGTGACGAACTCAGAAATAAAAAAAGCACGAGAAAAAGATAGCTTAAGAATTATAGCCCGAAGAAATGTTGTTTTGCACCAATGGTTAAAAAACTCAAAAAAAAACAATCCGGCAATAAAATATAAATTAACACAAAAAGAATATGATTCTTTAAAACAATTACCAATCCCTATAGATTATCATAAAGTTGACCATAAAGAAGGTATAGCACCTTATTTTAGAGAGTCATTACGCTCCGACTTGAAAGAACTGTTAGCAAAAAAAGATGAAAATGGAGATTTAATTTATAAGAAAAAAAATGGAGAACAATA
>JALWLM010000278.1:10076-15346 GCA_027084145.1 Crocinitomicaceae bacterium
CATATATACCGATGGGTTAAAAATCTATACAACGATTAATTATCGATTACAACAGCATGCGGAAAAAGCATTAAAACGGCATTTAAAAGAAGATTTACAACCACAGTTTGACAAAAACAACAAAAGAACGAAATACTTCCCGTTTGCTACTGGAACCCCCAAGAAAGTAATAGAAAGAATAATGAACACGGCTGTTCGTAATTCTGAACGATACAGAAAAATGAAAGAGAAGGGGGTGAAAGAAACAGAAATACTAAAATCATTTGACACCAAGGTTCCAATGAAGATTTTTTCATGGAAAGGAGAGTTAGACACCATTATGACACCTAGAGATTCTATTCGATATTATAAAGGAATATTAAGAGCGGGCTTAATGTCGGTGGAAACCGGAACCGGATTTATTAAAGCATGGGTGGGAGGAATAGATTTTAACCATTTTGCTTTTGATCATGTAAAGTTAGGTAGAAGGCAAGTGGGGTCGACGATAAAGCCATTTGTTTATGCCACTGCTCTTTCTATGGGCGTTGTAAAACCATGTACAAAGTTTGATCCTAGGGAGCAATATTGTGTGGACATTTATGGCGCAGGAGGTCAGGTCACAAATAGATGGTGTCCAAAAGGAAAAATAAAAGCAGGGCAGAACACGGTGGAACAAGGATTAGCTCTTTCAAATAATGCGATTACAGTGGCGGTAATGTCTAAAATGGGAGGATATTCGGGGCCTAAAAATATTGCAAAAATGTTGGAAAATGCAGGGATATATTTAAGAAAAGAGGATGTTGTTCCTTCCATGTGTTTGGGGGTAATGGATTTGTCGGTTTATGAGATGACAGCAGGACAGACAATATTTGCAAATCAAGGATTATACGTAAAGCCAACGTCAATATTAAGAATAGAAGATAGAAATGGAAACATTATTTATGAAGCAGATTTAGAAGCAAAAGAAGCATTAAATCCATACGTGGCATATAGAACTTTAGGGATGATGAAAAAAGTCATTGAGTATGGTACATCAAGTAGTTTAAGACAATCATGGAGAAAATGGGGCGGTTTGACTTATCCAATGGCAGGAAAAACAGGAACCACGCAAAATAATTCCGATGGATGGTTTATGGGATTAACACCGGACTTAGTAACAGGTGTCTGGGTTGGGGCAGAAGATAGAGTGGTAAGGTTTCGCTCTATGACTTGGGGACAAGGGGCAAGAATGGCTCTTCCTATTTTTGGATATTATATGCAAAAGGTGTATAAGGATCCTAAAATTAAAATATCAAAAGGTGATTTTGAAGAGCCCTTTGGTTACGATCCGTCCATGTTTGAATGTGAAGACGGAGAGGCTTCTGAAGGAAATGGAGAAAACACAGAAGGAGAATTATTTGATTAAAAAAAATAAAAAAATGAATAAAGTTGTAAAAAATGTAGAAGAAGCTCTTGATGGAGTAAAAGATGGAATGACATTAATGTTGGGAGGCTTTGGGCTTTGTGGTATTCCTGAAAATGCAATAGCTCAACTTGTAAAAATGGGAGTAAAAAATCTAACCTGTATTTCTAATAATGCTGGAGTAGATGACTTTGGGCTTGGATTACTTTTGCAGGAAAAACAGATAAAAAAAATGATTTCTTCTTATGTGGGGGAAAATGATGAGTTTGAGCGGCAAATGTTGTCCGGAGAATTGGAAGTAGATTTAATTCCACAGGGTTCTTTAGCAGAAAGATGTAGAGCGGGAGGAGCCGGAATACCGGCGTTTTTCACCCCCGCAGGTTATGGCACAGAAGTAGCAGAAGGAAAAGAAGTTCGTGTATTTAACGGCAAGCCGCATATTTTGGAAACAGCTTTAACTGCTGATTTCGCTTTTGTAAAGGCTTGGAAAGGAGACACTGAAGGAAACTTGATTTATAAAGGAACAGCACGAAATTTTAATCCTTTGATGGCAATGGCAGGAAAGATAACTGTTGCGGAAGTAGAAGAACTTGTCCCTGCAGGAGAATTAGATCCGAATGAAATTCATACACCGGGGATTTTTGTTCAAAGAATTTTTCAAGGAGAGAAATATGAGAAAAGAATAGAACAAAGAACAGTACGACCCAAGCCATAAAGATGATTTATAATGATAGAGCGCACAAAAAAGTATCCTTACTTCTTTTTGTTTTAATTTTTAGCTACCTCTTTCTTCGATTAATTTATAATGATACACTGCATGATGAAATAGCAACGTATTACTTTTATTTTTATCATGGAGATTTTATAGGTAAGGCGACACATTGGGACGCCAACAACCATCTGCTTAACTCTTTTTTAGGTAACATTTTATATCGTGTTTTTGGTGATAATTTTGCGATTTTACGCCTTCCAAACCTAATTGGATTTATATTTTTCTTTTATGGCAGCTATCAATTAACACAGGCCCTCAAGACTCCTTTTTTGAAACTGACAGGCCTATTAGCTTTGACCTGCATCCCTTTTGTTTTAGATTATTTCGCTTATGCCAGAGGGTATGGATTATCGATCGGTTTTTTAATGATGGTCTTACATCATTTGATTAAATATTATCGTTTAGGTAACAAGAAAAACGTGATTTATTTTTACGTTTTTATGCTGTTAAGTGTATCTGCAAACTTAACATTAATAAACAGTGCGCTTATTTTGTTAGGAATAAACATTATTGCACCATATCTTCAAGAGAGGGAAATTAGTAGAAGGGACTTGTTGATGCACTTATTTTTTTTGCTCTGTTTACTGCCCTTTATATTATTTGCAATGCTTTTAAAAAAGGCAGGAGCATTATACTATGGAAGCCTCGATGGTTTTTGGGTGGTTACAGGTAAGTCTATTAGTAAAATGGTGTTTTTTGCGGAGTATTCATTTTTTAAGTTTCTATATCTTATTGTTTTTTTTGTAATGATGGTTTATTTTTTCAAAATGCTATATCATTATCCCAAAAAAGAATGGTTAAAACAACCCTTTATTCTTTGGATTATTCTTCTTTTTGGAAACATAATCACTGTTTTGCTAATGGCTTTATTACTTCATGTTAATTATCCTGAAGATCGAACGGGAATGTATTTTATTATTTATTTTTTGCTTGCATTTATTTATCTTTTAGAGGTCATTCCGTGGGGAATATGGTTGCAATGGGGTTTATTGTTTTTTCCTGTAAGTTTTCTTTTTCATATGAATATAGAAACATCTATTTATTCTCCCGAGCAGCGGATGAACAGGGATTTCTATTTAAAAGTAAAAGAGATAATACGCCCTGAACATAGTATAATGCTATATAATACAATGTATTGGAATTGGGTATACAATGAGTCTCATCAAAAAAATAAAGCAAGTGTTGGACAAACCGGTAATCCCAATACAATTTATTCTGACATTATCCTAACAAGGAGAGAAATATTAAACAATCCCAACATTCCTCTTTTATATGATACTGTAGCAGTGCATAAAGCGTCCGGTTATATTGCTTTTAAAAGAAAAGAACCGGTTAAAAAAACGCTTGTTGATTCATTGACACCAAAATCATATTTTGGAACGGGAGAATATATTGATATAGGGACATTTAACCTTACCAACCCGAAACGAACAAATGTAGAAATAGAAGTTCAAGGGCATTTGGAAACATTTAAATCGAAAAATAAAATTCAACTTATCGTTGATGTTAGAAACAAAGAAAATAAGAGCACAAAATATTTTAATTATCCTTTTTTTGCATGCTACCAAGGGGAAAAAATAAACGATTCTTTCCTACATCATTTTATTATAGAAAACTGCACTAAAGAGGATCGTGTAATTAAAATTTATTTTTGGAATAAGATGAACAATAAAATGAAGATTACAGGATTAAAAGTAAGAATGTTAGAATTAAAATAAACAGGTGAAACTTTGAACTATTACAATAGAATAAAAATAAAAGATTATATTTGAATTGTAACATCTAAAATGTTGCTTTGAGGCAAAAAATAGGTCTTTTCGAATAGAAAACAAATAAAAACATGAGTTTAGACAAAACAGGTATAGCAAAACGAATTGCACAAGAATTACAAGACGGATGGTATGTTAATTTAGGAATTGGAATCCCTACATTAGTAGCGAACCATATTCCAAAAGGAATAGAGGTGGAATTTCAATCGGAAAACGGGGTTTTAGGAATGGGGCCTTTTCCTTATGAAGGAGAAGAAGATCCGGACCTTATTAATGCGGGTAAACAAACGATTACAGTAAGACCGGGAGGGGTTTTCTTTGATTCTGCGACCTCTTTTGCGATGATTCGAGGACAACATGTTCAATTAACCGTATTGGGAGCTATGGAAGTTGCTCAAAACGGAGATATTGCAAATTGGAAAATACCGGGGAAAATGGTAAAAGGAATGGGGGGAGCAATGGATTTAGTCGCTTCTGCTAAAAATATTATTGTTGCAATGATGCACACAAATAAAGCAGGTAAATCAAAGCTGTTAAAAGAATGTACACTTCCCCTTACAGGAGTGAACTGTGTTAAAAAAGTTGTAACAAATTTAGCCGTATTAGAAATTAAGTATAATAAATTCCACTTGCTGGAAAGAGCTCCGGGAGTATCTGTGGATGAAATTATAGAGGCAACAGAGGGAGACCTTGTTGTTCCGGACAATGTCCCTGAAATGAAATTGTAAAACTTTTTGAAAAAAGGTTTAGTCTAACTATATTCGCAGTTTTCAATATAAAAAAACACGATTAATTTAATTTAAGAAATGGCAATAATAGGGAAAATAAGAGAAAAATCATGGTTACTACTTCTTCTAGTGGGAGGAGCGCTTTTGGCATTTATCTTCATGGATTACAATAAAATGACAGGAGGAACAGCTGTTCAAGAAGGAATTGGGACAATTGAGGGGGAAAGAGTAGACATGGGAGAATTTAATAAAAACGTTGAGATGGCACAACTCAATGCAGATCGAAGAGCTCAACAAGAAGGGAAGCCAAAGGCAGAACCTGTAGATCAAGATGCAGTATGGAATGTGTTTACAAAAAACATATTGTTAGAGAAGGAGTATGAAAAATTAGGAATAGATGTAAGTGCGAATGAATTTGATGCGTTTTTGTTCGGAAAACAGGGTTTTGATGTGCTGCCTGAATTTCAACAAACATTTAGAGATTCTATTACCGGTCAATTTTCTGAAAACATGCTAAGAGCAAGAATTGAGCAAATGCAAAACGCAGAAGACCCTGAAGTAAAAGCACAGTGGGAAGAAACAGAAAAATATTATAAACAGAAAAGAAAAGAAGACAAATA
>JALWLM010000279.1 GCA_027084145.1 Crocinitomicaceae bacterium
ATTGGGAGGAGGTTCTATTCGTATCCATGACCGTCAATTACAAGAACAAATGTTCGACTTACTTGGATTTAGCAAAGAAGAAGCTGAAGAGCAATTTGGTTTCTTAATGTCTGCTTTTGAATATGGAGCACCACCTCATGGAGGACTTGCATTTGGATTAGACCGACTTGTCGCTACAATGGGAGGAAGCGATTCGATTAGAGATTATATTGCATTCCCGAAAAACAATAGCGGTAGAGATGTCATGATTGATGCTCCTTCTCCTCTTGACAAAGAGCAACTGGAAGAACTTCACCTTCAAACTGTAATTACAGAAAAGGAAAATTCATGAAACCATAAAATGTGATATTAAAAATCCCGCATAAATGCGGGATTTTTAATTGAAATGAATTTCAGATAATTTAATAATCTCGTTGTTCAAAATCTTCGTTCTTTTTCTCTCTAATTCGCTTGAAAATAAAATAAATAAGAAAAAAAATACTTACAACAATAAAAGCAATATAAAAAGTAACGACAATATCCGAAAAATCATTCATGTTACTTTAGTTTTACAGCTGTTCCATATACCAAAATCTCAGAAGCACCTTGCATTACCATTGATGTAGTTATTCGTGCACTGACAATTGCATCTGCTCCCATTCGCTGAGCATCTTGAATCATTCGTTGTAAGGCCTGCTCTCTTGAATCTGCTTGGAGTTTAGTGTATTCACTAATCTCACCTCCTACAATGTTTTTCAATCCTGCAAAAAATCTCGGCCGATATTTCTTGCTCGAACCGTACTTCCTCTGGCAATACCTAATATTTCGGTAATCTCTTTTCCGGGAATTGTTTCTGTATTGGTTACAATCATAAGTTTATCTTTTACCTATGAAAGTAACGAAAATTAATACTTTAACAAAGTCTCTATTGCATTTTTTACTTTTTCAGCATTCGGTAGAAGTGTAGCTTCCAAGGTAGAATTTAAAGGAATCGCAGGAGTATCAATAGAACCTACTATCTGAATAGGTGTATCCAAATATTTAAAATTATCTCGTTGAATTCTTCCCGCAAGACCAATCGTAAAATTGGATTCAACACTTTCTTCTGTGACAAGAAGTACCTTATTATGACGTCTTGTTACCTCATTCATCTTATCATGATCAAGGGGATTAAGTGTTCTTAAATCAAGAATCTCAACTTGCCCTTCAAAAGATTTTGCTGCGTTTAAAGCCCAATAAACACCCATTCCATAAGTGATAATTGCGCAAGATTCTCCCGCTTCTATTTTTTGTTGTTCTGCTTCTTGCACCACTCTTGCTTTACCGAAAGGGATAACATAATCTTCATCCGGTTCCACAGACATTGCACCTTCTGTTCCGGGAATTTTTGACCAATACAGTCCTTTATGTTCTAAAATAACCACAGGGTTAGGGTCATAAAATGCAGATTTAATCAATCCTTTCAAATCAGCCCCCGTAGATGGATAAGCTATTTTAATCCCTCGAATATTTGTCAATACAGACTCTACACTTGAGGAATGGTAAGGACCTCCCGAACCATAAGCTCCTATCGGAACACGAATAACGCAACTTACAGGCCATTTACCATTGGATAAATAATATGAACGGCTGACTTCCGTAAACAACTGATTGAGTCCCGGCCAAATGTAGTCGGCGAATTGTACCTCAACAAAAGGTTTTAACCCAACAGCCGACATTCCTACCGTAGAACCAATAATAAATGCTTCTTGTATTGGCGTGTTAAATACACGATTGTCTCCAAATTTTTGTGCTAATGTTGCAGCTTCACGAAAAACCCCACCAAGCCTTTTTCCCACATCTTGTCCATACAATAATGCCTCCGGATGTTTTTCCATTAATTCTCTTACAGCAAATAAAGCCGAATCGACCATCACCGTCTTTCTTTTTCCTTTCGGACTTCTTTCTCCTTTTTCTTCTGTTATCGGTGTTGGTGCAAAAATAAAATCTGTGACAGATTCAGGGCTTGGATCTTCTGCATTTAATGCCTTTTCGTAATCTTCATCTATTCTTTTCTTTACAGTAGCTTCTATATTAATAATATCCGCTTCACTAATCCCCTCTCTTCTCAATAATTCTTTCATTTTCGGGTACGGGTCTTCTTTTTTATCTTGCTCTAAATCGTCTCGATACCATTCCATTCTAACACCCGAAGTATGATGTCCCAACAGAGGTACTTTTGCATGAACAATAAACGGTCTTCTTTCTTTTCTCACAATATCAATCACCTCCTTCATTGTTGAATAAGATACTTCAAAATCACTTCCGTCAATTGTCCTTACTTCAATATGATTGAAACCTTGAGCAAATTTAGACATATCTTGTGCTCGAATTTCATCCGCACTCGCTGAAATATCCCACTCATTGTCTTGCACTAAATAAATAATAGGCAATTTCTTTAATGCTGCCATTTGTAAGGCTTCCGAAACCTCTCCTTCTGTGCATGAAGCATCTCCCAAAGAACAAACAACTACGGGGTTTTCTCCCTTATAGTCTTCTGCTAAATTTTCATTTTCTTTATATTGTATCCCCATCGCCACTCCTGTTGTCGGAATTGCTTGCATTCCCGTTGCAGAAGATTGATGAGGAATTTTAGGCATATCTTCTCTATTCAATGAAGGATGAGAATAATAGGTTCTCCCTCCTGAAAACGGATCATCTTTTTTGGCAAAAACTTGTAACATCAACTCATAAGGAGTCATTCCTATCCCTAACAAAATACTATCATCCCGATAATAAGGAGATACCCAATCTTGAGGTTTTAATTGCATTCCACATGCCAGCTGTATTGCTTCATGTCCTCTAGATGTTGCGTGTACATATTTTGAAGTTATCTCTTTATTCGCTTCATACTTTTCCGCCATTGTTTTGGCTGTACACATCAATTCAAATGCTTTTAAAAGTATTTGTTTATCTATTTTATTCTTTTGATTTGCTTTTTCCGTCACAAGCCCCATGATTCAATTTGTTTTGCTCCACAAATATACGAAAGAAAAGGTGGAAAAGGAAACAGAAGCTAGGTCTTTGCGTATCGATAAAGTAAATAAGCAATCCCTGCAAACAATATATTTGGAACCCATACTGCCAACCAAGCAGGAAAGCCGACATTCATAGCGGCAACCGTCATAACTTTCATTGCGAAAATATAAATAAAAATAATGGCTAATCCCATTGCAATACTTACTCCAATTCCTCCTCTTTTTTTACGGGAAGAGACTGCAACACCTATAATGGTCAACACATAAGTTGCAAAAGGATATGAAGTCCTTTGATAGAGTTCTATCTCATAAGTAGAAACCATAGGAGAACCTTTCTTTCGTTCTCTCTCTATAAACTTTTTTAAAGAAAAATAATCCATTGCTTCAGCAACATTCTCTCTTGTTGCCATTTCATCTACCTGAAATTGAAAAGTAGTGTCTTTTTCTTTTCCTTCAATAATTCTATCTCTTTTATTTCCTACTTTACGTTCGTAATAATTATATAACATCCATTTTTTCGAATTCTTTCGATTCTTTGCTTTATCTGCTTTTAAAAATGAAACAATCTCCCGGTTTTTATCCCACTTTTCAACTATCAATTGATCTATCATATTTGATTCTCCATTGTAATATTTAAAATACACACAAACATTACCCGGATATTCCGCATGATAATCTGTTACAACAATCGTATTTCGATAATATTTATCTTCAAAAGCCAGTCTTTTTTTATTGGCATTTGGAACAATAAAATGGTTTAGAAACAGGGATAAAATCATCAAAAAAGTTGCTGCAATCATATAAGGCCGAATGAATCTAGAAAAAGGACGTCCACTATTCCATATTGGAATAATTTCGGTGTCCTGCGCCATTTTAGAAGTAAACCAGATAACAGAAACAAAGATGATCATCGAAGAAAACAAATTCCCGTAATAAATAATAAAATTCACATAGTAATCTAGTAAAATAGCCTTCAAAGGAGCTTTGTTCGTTAGGAAATCACTCATTTTTTCGGAAATATCAAATACTGTTGCCAACAGCATGATAATTCCTGTCATAAAAAAGTAAGTTCCCAAGAACTTTTTAATAATATATATATCTATTTTTTTCAGCATTTACAAGCGATTTTCCAATTTCGGAATCATCTGTTTCTTCCATGAAGTAAAATCTCCTTCAAGAATATGTTTCCTTGCCTCTTTTACTAACCATAAATAAAAGGATAAATTGTGTATTGTTGCTATTTGGATGGCTAAATTTTCCTTTGCGCGAAGTAAATGGCGTAAATAAGCCTTTGTGTATGTTTTATCTACATAGGATGTTCCATTGGGGTCTAGTGGTGAAAAATCTTTTTCCCACTTTTTGTTCTTAATATTAATAATACCTTCTGATGTAAACAACATTCCGTGTCTCGCATTTCTTGAAGGCATCACGCAATCAAACATATCTATTCCAAGAGAGATACATTCTAAAATATTTGCTGGTGTTCCCACTCCCATTAAATATCTCGGCTTATCCTTTGGTAAAATATGACATACCAAATCTGTCATTGCATACATTTCTTCATTGGGCTCCCCAACAGACAACCCTCCAATTGCATTTCCAAAACAATCTTGAGAAGCAATGGTTTCTGCTGATTCTTTTCTCAAATCATCATAAGTACTTCCTTGCACAATAGGGAAGAGTACCTGTTCATGACCGTATTTACTCTCGGTTCTATTCATTTGCGCGATACAACGTTTTAACCACCGATGTGTCATATGCATTGATTTCTTGGCGTAATCATAATCACATGGATACGGTGTGCATTCATCAAATGCCATGATAATGTCAGCTCCAATACTCCTTTGAATATCAATGGCCTTTTCCGGAGTAAAAAAATGATAACTCCCGTCCAAATGCGATTGAAACCTTACTCCTTCTTCTATAATTTTTCTTGTGCCTGAAAGTGAATAGACTTGATAACCTCCACTATCTGTTAAAATCGGTCTGTCCCAATTTATAAAACGATGTAAACCTCCTGCTTTTTCCAAAACTTCCAATCCCGGCCTCAAATATAAATGATACGTATTCCCTAATATAATTTGAGCTAAAATATCCTCTTTTAATTCGTGCTGATGCACTCCTTTTACCGTTCCTTGCGTACCTACAGGCATAAATATAGGCGTTTCAATAACACCATTGTCCGTTACGATTTCTCCTGCTCTGGCATTTGACTGTAAATCAGTTCCTTTTAAATGAAAGTGCATAAAATTGTTAATAAAATTAAATCACAAAGATAAATCTATTTAATAATGCTCTACATATTTGTATAAGAAGAACAGGAAATGTTAGAAAATTTTATCACATTTGAAAACCAAATTGAGCAAATACTATTTTGGATATTTGTTGTTTTTTTTATCATTCAACTGCTTTACAGTATCACTTTCTTTCTTCTTTTAGCTTTACACAAAGACAAAAAAAGTAATCAAAATAAAGATGGGGTCAGCATTATTATTGCCGCTAGAAATGAAAGTGACAATCTATTTGAATTTCTGCCTAAAATATTACAACAAAATTATCCGAATTTTGAAGTGATTGTTATTAATGATCAATCTCACGATGATTCAAAATACATTTTAAAGGCATTCCAACAGGAATATAATAATCTCCACATCGTTGAAATAGAAAAAAGCAAACATTTAAAATACGGTAAAAAATTACCTATTACTCTTGGTATAAAAGCTGCCAAATACGAAAAGTTATTACTCACTGATGCCGATTGTATTCCTGCTAGTAATGATTGGTTGAGAATCATGTCATCTCAACTTATTGATAAACATGAACTTGTTTTGGGATACGGTCCTTATTTCAAGAAAAAAGGATGGGTCAATTTCCTTATCCGTTTAGATACGCTTTGGATTGCTATTCATTATTTTTCTTTTGCAAAAATGGGAATACCTTATATGGGAGTAGGCCGAAATATTGCTTATACAAAACAACTATTTAATCGAACGGGAGGTTTTAAATCTCATTACGATGTCTCTTCAGGGGATGATGATTTGTTTGTTCAAGAAGCTGCAAAGAATAAGAATTACACGATTTGTTTAAATCAAGATGGTTACACCTTTTCAGAGCCTTGTAATACTTGGAAAGAATGGAAAAATCAAAAATCAAGGCATTTCTCTACAACACCTAATTACAACTTTTTCAAAAAACTATTGTTAGGAATATATCCTTTTAGCTTGATAATGCTTTTGTTTTCTTTTGTTACTTTACTATTTAATACAAGTCATTGGGAAATTGTCATTTCGGCTTTTTCCTCTTTACTCGTTTTGAAATGGGTTTTGTTGGGAGTTATTTTTCATAAATTAAACAATAAAGAATGGATTCCTTGGATTCCACTTCTTGATATTTTTTATGTTTTTTTAGCTCCTGCAATGTACTATACAACTTCAAAGAAAAGTATAACTAAATGGTAAAAAACAATAATCATTTTTCAGATAAAGCCAAAAAGGATTTAGAGTTAGTCAATGCTGCTATCTCGGGGGATCAAATTGCTTATGCGAAGCTCATGGAACGGCATAGAGACTCGATTTATTATATGATGCTAAAAATGGTAAAAAACGAACAAGACGCAGAAGATTTAACCATTGAAGCCTTTGGTAAGGCCTTTAGCAGACTAAAACAATACACCCCCGTTTATGCTTTTTCAACTTGGCTGTATAAAATTGCAACCAACAACTGTATCGATTTCATTCGTAAAAAACGGATTGAAGTTACCTCAATGGAAGGCAAGGTAAACAAGGATGGAGAACCCCTGTTTGTTATTGATCCAAAATGCACGGAAAAAAGTCCGGAAGAAGAGATCATTCATCTTCAAAAAGTAAAACATATGAGAGATTTAGTTGAACAACTAAAACCTCGTTATAAAGTTTTAGTCCAAAAACGTTATTTTGAAGAATTAAGTTATGAAGAAATCGCTACTGAACTTAATCTACCATTAGGTACAGTTAAAGCACAATTATTCCGTGCTCGAGATTTCTTAGCAAAAATGATTGAAAATAATAGAGATAGAATATAATGACAAAAGGCGTTGCACTTATCTACAAACATTTCCCTGATTTATCCAATCAACAAAAAGAACAGTTTGAACAATTAGAATCACTATACAACGAATGGAATTCTAAAATCAATGTCATTTCAAGAAAAGATACCGATAATTTTTACGAACGCCATGTGTTGCATTCATTAGCCATTGCTAAGGTTAACCATTTTGTTAATAACAGTCGTATTTTAGACATTGGTACAGGTGGAGGGTTCCCCGGAATTCCTTTAGCTATTTTATTCCCTCAATGTGATTTTGTTTTAGTGGATTCAATTGGAAAAAAAATAAAAGTAGTCAATGCCGTTGCTGAAAATTTAGAGTTAAACAATGTTACAGGCATTCACGAAAGAGCTGAAAATATCAATGAACAATTTGATTTTATTGTTTCAAGAGCAGTTACAAAAATGCCGGCCTTTATCAAATGGACCAAAGGGAAATTTTTAAAAGAGAATAAAAACCCTCTGAAAAATGGAATATTGTATTTAAAAGGAGGGGATCTATCTGAAGAAATGTCCCCTGTTAAAAAAGCATATCAATACTTTGACATTTATCCTATATTTCCTTACGATTTTTTTGAAACCAAAAAAGTCGTGTACGTAAGACATTAAATTATAAATAATAAAACTCTTTCTAAAATCTAAATCTGGCAAAACCTACTGCCGTCGAAATACTGTTTGATTGATCTAAAAAGAAACTCATGACATCTGCCGAGGAAATTCCTAATTCATAACGTCCCTCTCCAAGAATAAAATTAACTCCTACCGGAATATTATGGGCATAAATTCCACCTCCATAATATCCTGCATTTAAGGAAAGATATGATACCGGTCTAAACTCACCTCCTATTGAGAAAACAGGATTAGAAATACTTCCCGGGTTATCTCGATCAAATGGTGCCACAAAATCAAAACCAACATGTAATCTTTTTCCCAGTTGGATACTTCCTCCTAAACGTATATTAGCCGGATTCTTCACTGTAACTTTTTCTTTCCCTACAAGATTCAGAATGCTTGTAGAATCCAATAAGTGTGATGCCGCATTAGTGATGTTATTGTTGTCTAATCCCGAAGTACGAATCTCAGTAATCAATGTATCCCTCACTTCATAAACGTTTCGGGTATAAGTTATCGAACCTATATTATTCACAGCAAGAGAAACTCTAATACGTTTCAACAATAAAGCACTTAAAGAAAAATCCCACCCAAAACCGGAACCAACCGATGCAGGTAAAACACCATTTTGCAAATATGTTGATGGGTTAGATAATGTTATTGCCCCATAATTAATATTGTAAAACGGAGTCATTGCTGTATTAACTTTAATCGTATTTCCATCTGCCTCCATATCAAACATTGCCATAGACTGTATATAGCGACCTCCCACTCCGGCATAAATTGCAAAAGATGAGTCTCCCGCAATCTTTTTGCCATATCCAAAATTGTAATATCTATTCCAAGATAATTTCATTGAAGTTCCTTTTGCTAATTCAGAAAGCTTTCTTGGCACATTAAAACTACCTGCAACGACATGATCAAGTGTGTCTGGAGATATCGATGATGTATTCGGTATTCTTGTGGTATCTGTTCCATATACTACGGTTAATGAATCGAATTGAGAAGATAAACTTCCTCGAAATAAAATATCCGATAATGTTCCGCCCAATTTAGAATACCAATTATAACTTTCTTGAATATTAAAAGCAATTCCTCCAAATTTTTCTGTCTGATATGCAAATCCCAACCAATTGTAATTCAAATGAAGTTTCACCCCTGCACTTAAATAATCAGCTGCATATTGCGCTTGTTGTTGCCAATCCGCCGGCGTAGCATTCCCTTTTATTTGATCCTTAATTGTAGCATATAAACTCTTTAATTTATCAACATTTAACGAGTCAGAATACATCCCCATGCTAAATTCTGTTCCTCCCATCGTTATTTTTTTCCCTTTATACCCTGTTCCCCATCCTAGTGCTGATGCATTAATCCCCAATGAATGATAATCTGTTACAAAAGTAGTAGCAACACCTCTACCTACCGAAGGGTAAGATATCCCTTGTGTCTGGGCATTAAAATAAAAGGGGGTAAACCATCCTAAAATAAAAAATAATTTACGAGTTAACATCATTATATAAATACTTTAATACCAAACAAAAATAAGAAAAAACAAAAAGAGGAACAAACTTTAATAACTTGTTCCCCTTTCTGCTAAACCATGCTAAAACTATAAAACTCCAAAACAAGGGTAACTACTCCCATTGTCCTGTCCTCTTAATCACAAAGGTAATACTTTTTTATAACTTTTATCTTTTTTTTGTTTTTTTTTTATCTGTCAAATTATAAATCCTTTTGCAACATATTTGTATCTTCGCAAAAAATTTTAAAACAATGGCAGGAAACAAAACATTTACAATGCTAAAACCCGATGCAGTTGAAAACGGGTACACAGGAAAAATCCTAGACATGATTATTGATGCAGGATTTAAAATTAAAGCAATGAAGCTTACTCATTTAAATGAAGAACAAGCAAAAAAGTTTTACGAAGTACATAAAGACCGCCCATTCTATATGGAATTAGTAGAATACATGACTTCCGGACCTATTGTAGCTGCAATTTTAGAAAAAGAAAATGCCGTAGAAGATTTTAGAAAATTAATCGGAGCTACTGATCCGGCAGAAGCTGAAGAAGGAACTATCCGTAAGTATTTTGCAGCATCAAAAGCAAAGAATGCTGTTCATGGTTCTGACTCTGATGAAAATGCTGAAATTGAATGTAAATTTCATTTTTCTGACAACGAAATAGTAGGATAATTTTATTTTTTTTTCTTTTAAACTTGATTCACAAAAAAGGCTTCCAAATGGAAGCCTTTTTGATTTTTATTTATTCATTCTTATCGTTTTATTGATCTTTTTCACTCACCCATCCATCTGTTTTAACATCAATCAAGTAAACACCTCATGCTATATTTGAAAGATCTATATCTTTATTAACCGTTTCTTTTGGTACTTTCATTTTACTTTTATTAAATTTAATACGTTGAGACCTTATCACTTGAATATTTGTTGATATTTTGAAACGATTCTTTTTGCTTTGGGTAAAGCTTTGGGTAAAGAAGAATTATAAAAAGTCATCAAATCAAAAAACTCTCTATGGCTAATCGATAAGAGTTTAAACCAAAACCAGAAATAACCCCCTTACAAACAGATGAAATCATCGAAATATGGCGAAAACTTTCACGATCCATCACATTGCTGATATGCACTTCCACTACCGGAGTAGAAATTGACTTAATACAATCTCTAATCGCAATACTTGTATGTGTATAAGCACCTGCATTTAACACAATTCCATCCGTATCACTTTTTTGTAACTTATCAATAATTTCTCCTTCAATATTGCTTTGGAAATAATCAATATCTACATCGGTGATTTTTTTTTGTAAATCTTTTAAAAAATCATCAAAAGATAAATTTCCATAGATTTTTTGCTCTCGCTGACCGATTAAATTTAAATTTGGACCGTTAAGAATAAGAATTTTCATAAAATGAGTGTTTGGAATCGCTATATTAATGATTTTGTTTCATACTTGAAAATAGAAAAGGGTCTTGCTGAAAATTCTATTCTCGCTTACAAAAGAGATATTGAAAAACTTAGAGACTTTTCCGAATCCATCAAAATATCTCCGGAACAATTAAAATATGAGCATTTACAATCATTTCTATCAGAACTTTTTGACTTGGGGCTTGGGGAAAGATCACAAGCTAGAATTATTAGTGGCATCAAACAGTTTTTCATTTTTTTATTATTAGAAGATCTGATTCAACAAAATCCTGCAGAATTAATAGAAACACCCCGAATAGGGCGTAAACTACCGGAAGTTCTAACTGTTGAAGAAATTGATCAACTCATTGAAGCTATTGACTTATCCAAACCGGAAGGACATCGAAACAAAGCAATTATTGAAACTCTATACAGTTGTGGTCTCCGTGTTTCCGAACTTACTAATTTGCAATTTGAACATCTATTTTTTGATGAAGGTTTTATCCGAATAATAGGAAAAGGAAATAAACAACGACTTGTTCCTGTAAGCCCAAATGTTGTGAAAGAAATCAACCTGTATATCAATGAAATACGGCCTCATATCAATATACAAAAAGAACATGACAGTTATATTTTCCTCAATCGAAGAGGAAAGCAGCTTACTCGCGTAATGATTTTTACAATAATTAAACAACTTGCAGAAAAAATCAACTTGAAAAAAAATATTTCTCCTCATACGTTTCGTCATTCTTTTGCAACACATTTATTGGAAGGCGGAGCTAATTTAAGAGCCATACAAGAAATGCTCGGACATGAATCCATTACGACAACTGAAATTTACACGCACTTAGATCAAAGAATGTTGAAAGACGCCATACTATCTTATCACCCGAGAAACAGAAAGGGTTACTAAAATTCAAATTTCATTTGTACAGATAAACTTTTTTGTTTTTCTTCAGTATAAAGATTACTCAACGTTACGCCTAAAAGTCGAACGGGTTTTTCAATTTTTTCTTGTCGTAACAATTCAACGACAACAGGGTAAATTTCTTCTTTTTTTTCATAATAATGAAGTCTCGTTTTACTTCTCGTTTGAACCTTAAAGTCTGAAAATTTTATTTTTAATGTGATTGTTCTCCCTTTTGCTCTTTTTTCTGAAATTCTTTTCTCTAATTTCTCCAAAACTTTTTGAATCTGTTCTATCATCAGCTGTTCTGAATCTAAATCTTTTTGAAAGGTCCTTTCCGCTCCAATGGATTTTCGAATTCTATCCGGTTTTACTTTACTGTGATGTATTCCTCTAACAATATTGTAAAAATGCTTTCCTGATTTTCCAAAATGGTTAACCAAATAGATTAAACTCTTTTCTTTTAATTGTTTTCCTGTAAAAATACCATGGAAAATCATCTTTTCTGCTGTTTTTTTTCCTACACCGAAAAATTGTTGAATTGGTAATTTTTCCATAAAATCAAGCACCTCATCAGGAGGGATTGTTTTTTGTCCATTCGGCTTGTTCATATCACTCGCCACTTTTGCTAAAAACTTATTTATAGATATTCCTGCCGAAGCGGTTAAACCAACCTCATTTTTTATTCTTTCTCTAATTTCTCTTGCGATAGAAGTTGCCGAAGGATTTCCTATTTTATTTTCAGTCACATCCAAAAAGGCTTCATCTAAAGACAAGGGTTCTACCAAATCTGTATAATCGAAATAAATTTGTTGTATCTGAAGAGAAATCTCTTTGTATCTATCAAAACGCGGAGGAACAAAAATTAAATCCGGACATTTTTTCATTGCCACAACAGAAGGCATAGCCGAACGAATACCATATTTCCTTGCTTCATAACTGGCTGCTGCAACAACACCTCTTTCTTTACTTCCTCCCACCGCAATTGCTTTTCCTTTTAAAGACGGATGATCCATTTGTTCGACAGAAGCAAAAAATGCATCCATATCAATATGAATAATCTTACGTATAGGGAAAGTCATAACATCAAAATTACGATAAAAAACAATTGGGTATCACAAAAAATATCAAAAGAACTTAACTCAACCGGCAACTTTGTCAGACAATTATTAAGTTGCTAAAAAACCATTTTCATTATAATAAAATAATCCTTATGAATGAAGCGGAAGTACTGATATCTAAGCTACCAATGTCTAAAAAAAGATGACGCTTATATTACCTTAAGAAAAGAATTATTAAAACATAAGTCCTTGAAAAAAGTAAACTCCATGATAAAACATCTTCTATTAAACCTTAAAACGACTTCTCCAACAAAAGAAGAATTGAAACAGTTACGGGATGAAATGATTCGCAAAGAAAATCAAATTAACACTCCTGAAATTCCTACGGGAATAAATCTAATTACCTGGTTAAACTCAATGATATCCAATTAAACATATCAAAAAGAATTAAAAAAATAAGGCCATCAACAAAGTAATAAACTTTTATTTTATTGAATATTCTTTATCTAAAAAATCAACACAAATAGGATAGCTGTCAGGTAATTTATTGTATTCTTTACTTTTTAGTGTTGAACGACATTTTGTTGCTTTAATATGTAATCGATAATTTGACTCTTCTTTTTTATTTACATTGAAAATGACTTCATACACTCGACTTTCCAACGGATCTAAATTATTATCAAATATTTTTTGAGCTTTCGGATGCCATTTCCACTTTTCTCCTATTCTAAATATTTTTTGAGCTTTAAGTTTTTTGCTTTTTATGTTTATTATCGAAACGTGAGTAAGAATATACCTTTCGGGATCACCTGTAGGCACACGATGTCCTGCATTAGCATTAGTGACTGTAAATTGTACTTTTATAGAATCATTGGATAACCGAACGATTTTAGGAGAAGAATAAACCAAACCGTTTAACATTTTTGTTTTTGCGGTATCTACTTTTGGAATACCACTCCCCGCAAAATAATGTCTATGTGATTTTCTTAAAGGAAACCCTTTAACTAACGGTCGTGAAATCGTCTGCATATGACATGAAATACAATTTTTCTTGCCGTTATAAGGTCCGCTTTTCCATTCATCTCCGGTTTCGAAACTACAAACTAATGTAGGGGTAACAACTGCAGCAGCATTATGACATGAAATACATAATTGTTCTGACAAATGCTTCGTATCTTTTTTTACCGGATGAGGCGCATTAGTGTTTCCTAAAGGACCAATTACATACCCATCCCGTACGTGACATGAAGCACAGTTAATTCCTTCTTTTTGTAGTTCAACATCAAATTGAGGATTAATATGTTTAACAGGTTGATATATATCCCCATTGATTAATCCGGTTATGATATACTCTTGTTGGTTTTGTAATGGAATATGACAGTTAATACACATAAAAGGGCTTGTCTTTTTCTTCAATTCGGCTTGAAACTGCATGTCTGTCCAAGCATGAGAATGCGTTGAATACAGCCATTCTTCATAATGCTCTTGATGACAAGCACCGCAATCTTTTGCTTTTAAACTGACTAAGCCTTTCGGGACTTCTTGATTAGGAATTGCAAACTCCCATTTCTTTGATAGTGGTAATGTATCTATCTCCTTAACACTTGAAATTTTTTCCTGTTTATTTTGGTTAGAAGAACACGACACTAAAAAAGCAACCCATAAAAAATGATACAACAATTTCATTACCTGATGTTTCATCCAAAAGTGAGATTTTTTTTCTTTTTGAAAAGTAAATGATGTTACAATTAACAAAAAAGCGACTATAATAGTCGCTTTTTTATAAACTATTCAATTCGATTATTTTTCAATAATCTCCATATCGTCTAACACTTTCATTACAGAACGAACCGCTTCTGCTGATTCTTCTAAAAGTTGTTTTTCTTCTTCATTCAAATCAAGCTCGATAATTTTTTCGATTCCATTCTTTCCAAGAACAACCGGAACTCCAAGATAAATATCTTTCATTCCATATTCTCCTTGTAGCCATGCGCAAACAGGTAATACTCTTTTCTGATCTTTGATGATCGCCTCTACCATTTGTGCGGCTGCTGCTCCTGGAGCATACCATGCAGAAGTTCCTAACAATTTAACAATCTCTCCTCCTCCGAATTTTGTTCTTTCGATAATTTCATTTAATTTTTCTTCATCGATTAATTCTGTTACTGGAATACCTCCCACAGTTGTATAACGAGGAAGTGGTACCATTGTATCTCCATGACCACCCATTAATACTGCTTGAATATCTTTCGGCGAAACATTTAATTCTTCTGCTAAGAAAGAACGATAACGTGCTGTATCTAATACTCCGGCCATCCCAAAAACTTTAGAAGAATCTGTTTTAGCAGTTAGATAGGTACAATACGTCATTACATCCAAAGGATTTGATACGCAAATGATAATTGCATTGGGAGAGTATTTTACAACATTCTCCGTTACCATTTTTACAATCCCTGCATTTGTCGCAATTAAATCATCTCTTGACATTCCCGGCTTTCTGGGAAGTCCCGATGTGATTACAACAACATCCGAATCTGCTGTTTTTGAATAATCATTCGTAGAACCTACCGTCCTTGTGTCATACTGTAGAATAGGAGATGTCTCCCAAATATCCAATGCTTTACCTTCTGCAAATCCTTCTTTAATATCTAAAAGGACTACTTCGTTAGCCACTTCTCTTACAG
>JALWLM010000280.1 GCA_027084145.1 Crocinitomicaceae bacterium
ATACAATTATGTCTCTTTTTCATACTGTAAAAGAGATGGGGTTAACCGTAGAGGAAGTTGATAAATTAACAGGACCGATAATGGGAAGACCTAAGTCTGCTACATTTAGGACGTGTGATGTTGTAGGATTGGATACTTTAGTCCATGTTGCCAACGGAGTAAAAGAGAATTGTCCAAATGATGAAGAAAATAATCTATTTGTTCTTCCTGACTATGTTCAAAAGATGTTAGAGAACAACATGTTAGGATCGAAAACAAAGCAAGGTTTCTACAAGAAAGTAAAAAATAAAGAAGGAAAAAAAGAAATTTTAGTGTTGGATTTAGATTCAATGGAATATCGATCTAAAAATAAAGTTAAGTTCCCAACATTAGAAATGGCTAAACCAATTGACAATCTAAAGCAACGAACAAAAATGCTTTTGATGGGACAAGATAAGGCAGGGGAGTTTTATCGGAAAATTTTTGCTGATGTTTTTGCTTATGTAAGCAATCGTATTCCTGAAATTACAGATGATTTATATAAGATTGATGATGCTTTAAAAGCCGGGTTTGGTTGGGCAATGGGACCATTTGAAACTTGGGATGTTATTGGTTTAGAACAAGGACTAAAGTTAATTGAAGAGAATGGTAAAAAAGTTGCTCCTTGGGTGCTAAAGATGAAAGAAAAAGGAAATACGACATTCTATAAAAAAGAAAAAGGACGTAAGTTATACTACGATATTACATCAGAAACATATAAAGTAATTCCGGGCACGGAAAATTTAATATTACTTGATGTATTGAGAGATGAAAATAAAGTTTGGGGTAATTCTGATACAACTTTAGTTGATTTGGGAGATGGAATTTTAAACTTAGAATTCCACACGAAAATGAACACCATTGGTGGAGGAGTAATTGAAGGAATCAATAAAGCAATTGATATTGCGGAAAAAGATTATAAAGGGCTTGTTATTTCAAATACAGGAGAGCATTTTTCTGCAGGAGCTAATGTCGGTATGATTTTTATGATGGCAATAGAGCAAGATTTTGATGAATTAAATTTTGCGGTAAAATCATTCCAAGATACGATGATGCGAGTGCGTTATTCTAACATCCCTGTTGTTGTAGCACCACATAATATGGCGCTTGGCGGGGGGTGTGAGCTGTCAATGCATTCTGATAAGGTTGTAGCACATGCAGAACTTTATATGGGACTTGTAGAGTTTGGGGTAGGATTAATTCCCGGAGGTGGAGGAACAAAAGAATTTGCTAAACGCTTATCTGATGAGTTAGTTGAAGGAGATGTAAAAATCAACCGTATGCGTGATAAGTTTATGACGATAGGTCAAGCAAAAGTGTCAACATCTGCACATGAAGCTTTTGATTTAGGGTATTTAAGAAAAGGTTTAGATGAAATAGTTATAAGTCGTGATTATCAACTTAAAAGAGCAAAAGAAGTTTGTTTATCAATGGCTAATAAAGGATATACTGCACCATTGAGAGAGAAAAATATCAAAGCTTTCGGTCAAGAAGGTCTGGGAATTGTTTATGTTGGAGCAGATACAATGTATTCGGGGCATTTTATGTCTGAACACGATAAGCTAATTGCTGAAAAATTGGGTTATGTTTTATGTGGAGGTGATTTATCTGAAAATGAAACCGTAAGTGAACAATACTATTTAGATTTAGAACGGAAAGCATTTTTAGAACTCTGCATGCAACGCAAAACACTGGAAAGATTAGAAAGTATTATTAAGAAAGGAAAAATATTAAGAAATTAATTTATTTAAGAAAATGAAAAGAGCATATATTGTAACAGGATACCGGACAGCAGTAGGTAAAGCTAAAAAAGGAGGTTTTCGATTCACACGGCCGGATGATTTGGCAGCAACGGTTATTCGTCATATTTTAAAAGAAACTCCTCAGTTGGATAAAGACAGAATTGATGATGTAATTGTAGGAAATGCAACACCTGAAGCGGAACAAGGGCTAAATATGGGCCGTTTTATCTCACTGATGGGTTTAGATACAGATAAAGTGCCGGGAATAACGGTAAACCGTTATTGTTCATCCGGTTTAGAGACTATTGCAATTGCACAAGCAAAAATAGAAGCGGGAATGGCAGACTGTATTATAGCAGGAGGTGTAGAGTCTATGTCTATTATGGCGATGGGAGGTTGGCGAATTGTTCCGAACCACAAGGTAGCAAAAGAACATCCGGATTGGTATTGGGGAATGGGATTAACTGCTGAAGCAGTAGCTCAAAAGTATCATGTAACAAGAGAAGAGCAAGATGCATTTGCTTTAAGGTCACATGAAAAAGCATTAAAAGCCATTGAAGAAGGGAAGTTTAAAGATGAAATTGTTCCTGTAGAAGTTGAGCATGTATTTTTAGATGAAAATGAAAAGAAACAAATCAAAAAATACGTTGTTGATACGGATGAGGGACCTAGAAAAAGTACAATGGAAGGTTTAGCGCGTCTAAAACCGGTGTTTGATGCTAAGGGGACCGTTACGGCAGGAAATGCTTCTCAGACAAGTGATGGGGCAGCTTTTTGTTTAGTGATGTCTGAAGAGATGGTAAAGGAATTGAACTTGGAGCCTGTAGCAAGATTACTTTCTTATGCAGTGGTAGGGGTCCCTCCCAGAATCATGGGAATCGGTCCTGTTGATGCTATTCCGAAGGCATTGAAACAAGCAGGAATGAAATTAGAAGACATCTCTCTATTTGAATTAAATGAAGCATTCGCATCTCAGTCCGTCGCAGTAATAAGAGAGACAGGATTGAACCCTGATATTGTAAATGTTAATGGGGGAGCAATAGCTTTAGGACATCCTCTGGGTTGTACGGGAGCAAAATTGACAGTCCAAATTTTAAATGAATTAAAGCGGAGAAATCAAAAATACGGGGTTGTTACGATGTGTGTTGGAACAGGGCAAGGAGCAGCAGGTGTTATTGAGCGATTATAAAGTAATATAGTTTATGAAATTTAAGGTCAGGTTTCTTAAAGAAATCTGACTTTTTTATTCTTTTTAATTTAATGTTTTGAGTAAGTTTTCTAACTTTGTTAAAACGTTTTACGTAAATCATACAATGACAAGTTCAGAGCTATTAGAAAAAGTTAAATCAATCATATTAGAAAGTCAAGATTTTGTTCAAAAAGAATTGAAAAAGAAGACTGATAAACAATTGTCTTGGCGTCCTAATCCTGGTATATGGAGTGTACAAGATATACTTGCTCACATCAATGAATACAACAAGCAATATTTGGAAACAATAACAGAAAAAATAAAAGAGACACGCTTTGACACGCCTTCAGAAGATTATAAAAGTTCCCCACTCGGAAAGTCAGCATGGAAATCCATGAAATTGGGGAAGATGAATAATGTTCGTAGAAAATATCGCTCTCCAAGAAAAGTAAACCCTATGTATGCAACAGAACTTATTTCAGGCAATGAAATTCCAGTTTTTTTAGAAAGCCAAGACTTGTTTTTGAGGGTGTTAAAAAAAGCCAAAGAGGTAAACCTTAAAAAAGTTAAGATTCCTTCCTCAATTTCAAAAATTATTCGATTACGTTTAGGAGATGCTTTACTTTTTCTAGCTTATCATCAGCAACGTCATATTCAACAGATTAAAAATTTAACTACTCATCATAACTTTCCTCGTAAATAGATGAATATTTATTATTGTCACGTTAGTATTTCACCTATTCGAAAAGAAGCTAAAGACCAATCGGAAATGGTAAGCCAATTGTTGTTTGGTGAATTAATAGAAGTTTTGGAACAACAAAAACAATGGTTAAAAATAAGAACTTTACGGGACGGGTATGAAGGTTTTATTGATGAGAAACATGTAGAAAAACTAACTGAAAAAGAAGCGAGACGTT
>JALWLM010000281.1 GCA_027084145.1 Crocinitomicaceae bacterium
GCGTTAGGTATTGGACGGGTTCCGGTTGTATCATACACATTTCCCGAAATGGTCATATCTTGAGTGTTTCCTAAAAAAGGAATAAATAATAAAAGGAATAATAATATTTTATGCATAACCAACAGATGTCAAATTGGATTAAATGCAAATATAAGTGAAGGAAAGAAAAATAAAGTAAAAAAGTGATGAATGGTCTTTTTTGATTGGAATCAATGATTTATTCCGGTTTTAGCTGTAATTTTGCTTTGTGATTATGGAAAATAAAAAAACAAACATTCGACTTTTATCGTTAGATGAAATCATAGATATTCTGAAAGGATTAGGAGAAAAACCTTTTCGGGCAAAACAAATATATGAGTGGATTTGGAAGAAAAATGCACATGCCTTTGACGATATGACCAATATTTCCAAAGGACTTCGAGAGAAGTTGGAAGAACAGTTTTATATGGATGGAGTTTCTCTTACAGAGACACAAATAAGTAAAGATAAAACCATTAAATGTGCATTTAAAACTTTGGATGGAGAAGTCATAGAAGGAGTTTTAATTCCTACCGCTAAACGCACAACGGCTTGTATATCTTCACAAGTAGGATGTAGCTTGGCATGTAAATTTTGTGCTACGGGGAAATTGAAGTTAAAGAGAAACCTTTCCCATGGAGAGATTGTCGATCAAGTTGTACACTTGAAAAATTTAGCCAAAGAAAAATATGATAAGAACTTGAGCAATATTGTTTATATGGGGATGGGTGAGCCTTTGTTGAATTATAAAAACATGCTCCGTTCCATTGATATAATCACTTCTGAAGAAGGGTTAGGTATGTCTCCTAAAAGAATTACTGTTTCTACGGCCGGAATTGCAAAAATGATTCGTAAATTAGGAGATGATGAGGTTCGTTTTAATTTGGCGTTATCTCTTCATGCCGCCAATGATGAGAAGCGAAGTAAAATCATGGAAATCAATGATAGCAACAATCTTGAAACACTAAGTGAAGCGCTTCAATACTTTTATGATAAAACAGGAACACGTGTTACTTTTGAGTATATTATTTTTAAAGATTTCAATGACTCATTAAAAGATGCGGAGGAACTGGCGGAATTTGCAAAATGTGTTCCTTGTAAAGTCAATATTATTGAATATAACCCCATTGATGATGGAGAGTTTCAAAGGACGACCCGAGAACGCACAGATGCTTTCGCTCAATTTTTGGAAGAAAAAAACATGATTGTAAACGTTCGTCGAAGTCGGGGGAAAGATATTGATGCTGCTTGCGGACAACTAGCGAATAAAAATAAGACGATTTTATCTTCCAAACATGAATCCTAATACAAGCTCATGAGACCCCGAGCTCACATTGTTTAAGGTGGATATCGTATAATCGTAAGAATATCCAAGTTTGAACTGATCGTTAATGTTTACACCAAACATTCCAGCTACTGCATCTTCAACGCGATAACCAAGTCCTAACCATAGCCATTGTTTGTACTCGAAAATCGCATTAAAATCTAAACTGTAAAATTTTGAAGGCAGATATTTGAACAATACAGAGGGAGTTACTTCCCAGTCTCTATTCATGTTAAAAGTATAACCTAGAATTCCTCTAAAATGTATTCTAGTATTAAAAAAAGTATTCGTACCACTTCCGAATTGAACTAAATCTTCTGTTAATTGTTCCCCCGATATTCCAAAAAACAGGTCTCTTGAGTATAAATAAAATCCTGCTCCAATGTCTAATATATTCATATCTCCACTATTGGCGAACTGATCATAGACATTGTCTGTTCCTGAACCGGTAATGAGGTTAAGTGTTTGTGCACGTTCTTTTATAAAAGTATGATTGGATAATCCAATGTTGGTTCCAAAAGAAAGATTAAAATCTCTCGACAAAGGTAAATGGAAAGCATAAGTTCCCGAAATATTAATTCTTTGAAAAGCTCCGTATTGATCGATTAAGCCATGTCCTCCTACGGCATGTTTCGGTTTTCCTGTACTTACCTTTGGTGATTTGTAGAAATAAGTTCTCCTTGAACGACTACTGTATTTTGCTGTACCTTTGTTTTTCGGTTTCAAAGGGAGTGGGGTTGCAACATAAAAAAAAGCTGTTCTTGGTGCATTATCGAACCCAACCCATTGAGTTCTTCCTCCTATAGAAATATCTAAAAAGTCATACATTCCTGTAGATGCAGGGTTGACCATATATTGATTCCTCATGTATTGAGAATATTGAGGAACTTGTTGCCCATAAACCTGAAATCCTAAAAGTAATATAAAAAGAAACCGAATATTTAACATGATTATAAAAGATTATTCAAGGACTAAATGAAAGAACCCATGACCTTCAACTTCTGTACCGTCAACACCTTTAGCACGATATCGATAGAAGTAAACACCTTCGTTGGCAACTTTACTTTTAACAAAGCCGTCCCATTTAGGAATTTCAGGATAAGTCCCGTGTTCTTGATAAACAATTCCCCCCCATCGATTAAGTATGATTAATTCTAATTCTGTAACATTTTCAACATCTAATTCAAAAAAATCGTTTGTTCCATCTCCATTTGGAGAAAACACATTAGGAGCATCTACTACAGGGCTTGGATAAATACAGCTTCCATCATCCGTTGTTGCTTGTGGATTATAATTTGTTGCATTAGGGTCCGTACAACCACAAGCTTCTATGGTTATATCTACATAAACGGTATCTGTACAGCCATTAGCATCTTCAGCAACGAGCATTACCAGCTGAGAAGAGTTGAAAGTATGAGTTTGAGAGTTGGTGTTGTTTACGACAATAGGATTGTTGTCTCCAAAATCCCACGTGTATTGTGTACTGTTTTGACTTTCATTGGTAAATGAAACTTCTAATCCAATACATCCTTGTGTTGCAGAAGGAGTCATTGCGGCAATAGGGGCGTTTAGTTGTTCTACAAAAATACTATCCTCGGCGGTACAAACATCATCTGTAACGGTAAAGTAGTACCATCCTGACGGAATGTTTTGCCATGCTGTTCCATTGACAAAATTGGTGCTATTTGCTCCCGGACCCCTCCATTCATAGAAAGGATTACCTGTGCTTGTGATTCCCGATACAAAAGCAGAAACAGCTCCATCGGATAAGCAGGCACTTGCCGGATATTGGATTAAAGAATCAATAGATAGTATTTGGTTAACCGTTACAGTTACCGTATCTGTTATAGAATACCCACAATTATCCGTTGCTGTAACAAAATATTCAACCGCACCGTCATGGTTTGCAGAAACCCATGCGGTGTCATTATCAGGAGAGTTATCACTCCAAGTAAAACTATATGGAGCAAACCCTCCGGAAGCGTAAGCTGTAGCAAGAATGGAGTCTTGTTTACATAAAAGAAGGGTGTCGGATTCATCAATAACAATATTGGGTTCATCAGAGATCCAAATGATTCCTGTTGTTGTGAGAATAGCTCCACAAGGTGAAATGGTATAGGCAGTGATGACAATGCTTTCATCAGGTTCTGTTTGGTTGTCCGCAACAGGGTAGATACTTACAATTACCGTATCTTCTCCTTGAGGAAAAGTAACGCTTGTTCCCAAAGGGTTACCATTTTGGTCGACAAAATCCACTCCATTTGTTGCCGTTCCTCCAATTGTATAAGTCACGGTCAAAGCCGTGTCTGTTGTTGGACGTGTAAAGACAACATCTCCATATGTGCATCCTTCAAAGATGGTTGTATCACCTGTTACAGTGGCAACAGAAACTTGTACGGCATTAGAACTAAAGCTGTTTGCCTCAAGAAATACACCTGTATCTAAAATCCCGTCTTGACAATCGGCTACGCCAAATTTAAAATGAT
>JALWLM010000282.1:0-2661 GCA_027084145.1 Crocinitomicaceae bacterium
AAATTTAGAGATTCCGTTAACTGAAGAAGTTCAATTAGAATACGATGATATAATTCGTTCAAATTATAAAAAGAATATAGATACTTTTATAGAGAAAATATTATAATGAAAGGAGAAGCCAGTTTATTAAAATCAATAGGATCATATACCCTTATCAATATTCTTAATAAGAGTATTCCTTTTTTGCTTCTTCCGGTACTTACAAATTTTTTGACACCTGAAGATTTTGGTATTATTACAAATATAGAGTCATTAATTGTGATTACAACAACAATTATAGGGGTCAATTTTTCTTCATCGTTTATTCGTCAATTTGTCAAAAAAGAGGTTGATTTAAAATCATATACAAGTACAGTTTTTAGACTTATCTTACTCTTTTTCGGAATTGTATCATTGTTACTTTTCAGTTTTGTCGATGTCATTTACGAATGGACGGCAATTCCTAAAGTAGTGATTTATTCCATTTCTATTTTTTCATTATTAGAAAATCTAATAGAAGTTGTTTTGTCTTTATGGAGAATGGAAGATAAGCCTTTTAAATATGGTAAACTAAGAATTGCAAGAACAATAATAGAAGTAAGTATTACAATTTTATTCGTTGTCATTTATCAATATAATTGGTGGGGCCGTTTTTTCGGAATTTATACAGCCGGTATTTTAACCGGTCTTTTTTCTCTGGTTTATCTTTTTAAAAAAGGATATTTAACCCAAAAATACAATCCTGTTTACCGTTCCTATTTTTTACGTTACGGATTACCTTTAATTCCACATACTTTAAGTGGTATTTTAATTATGTACTCTGATAAGTTAATTATTACTAAGTATTTGAGTATTGGAGAAAATGGTGTATATAGCGTTGCTTTTACCATAGGGATGGTCATTTCTGTTTTACAGACTTCATTTAATCAAGCATGGGTACCTTCTTTATTTAAGAGATTAGCAACAAATTCAATGGAAGAAAAAAGAAAACTGGTTAAAATAACTTATGTATATATGGCAGGAATATTAATGGTTGTTTTTGTTCTTTGGTTAATTACGCCTGTGATTTATTTCTTCTTAGGTAAAGATTTCTCAGAAGGCATGGATGTTGTTGCAATTATTGGGTTGGGATTTGCATTTAACGGAATGTACAAAATGATGGTAAACTATATTTTTTATTCGGAAAAAACTCAAATCATTTCCTTAATTACAATAGGTATTGCAATTTTAAACATTTCATTAAGTATTTACTTAATAAAAGATTATGGGATTCTGGGGACTGCTTATGCATCAGCGATTTCATTTTTTATTCAATTTTTAATGACTTGGATGATTAGTGCCATTGTTTATCCCATGCCATGGTTATTGAAAAAATGACAGATAAACTAAATATAAATTTCAGTTTAGTTCAAAGACTTAATGTTTTTGTACTATGTGGTATTGTGTTTTTCCTTCCGATATATCATAAATACCTTTCATTATTAATTGTCTTTTGGGTTTTAACAAGTATCATTTTAATTTTTAAAATGAAGCTGAAATTTGAAAGGAACATATCACTTTTGTTAATGAAAGTTTTTTATTTTTTGTTGGCAATAGGTCTGCTTTGGTCAGAAAATAAAGGAGCAGGACAATTTGATTTGGAGGTAAAGATGTCCTTGTTTATATTTCCCTTGATGTTTTCTTTTATTCAATATAAAAAAGATGAGATAAGATATATCCTAAGGTCTTTTTTACTGGGCATTCTTATCAGTATGATTTATTTATTGTCATCTGCTTATTTAAGGTTTCAAATGACCCATAGCATCGACTCTTTTTTTTATGTATATATGTCAAAAATAATACACCCAAGTTATTTGTCTTTATATGTTGTGTTGGGTATGGTAATCCTTATAGAGAGTTTAAAAAATAGGGAGTTTAAAATTTTCAAACAAAAAAATATCGTTTATATTCTTATTTCAGTATTCTATATATTTAATATCCTTCTACTTTCAAAGATAGGAATCATTGTTTCTATATTATTGATGTTTTATTATATGATAAAATGGCTTATTTTATCTAAAACGTATTGGGTAGGGGTGGTTGTCGTCATCGTGATGTCTTTAAGTTTTTATGGACTTTACAACTATTCACCGTATCTAAAACAAAGAGTAGATGAAGTAGTCAATAGTTTTTCTAAAAATAATTCGAAAGATAGTTCGACGGCTATTCGCGTAAAGGTTTGGAAAGAATCTTTTGTTTTAATCAAAGAAAAACCGTTGTTAGGGTATGGAACGGGGGATGTAAAAGATGTATTGGCAGAACGATATCGATTAAATCATATTGATTCTGCTCTACACAAAAAGTTAAACGCGCATAATCAATTTTTACAGATCGCAATTGCATTAGGACTCGTCGGTTTTCTGTTTTTTGTTTATATATTATTTTCTTCAATTAAAGAAGGAATTGAAAATAAAAACCCTTTCCTTGTAGGTTTTATTGTTTTATCAATATTTTACATGCTTCCGGAGTCAGTTTTGGAAAAACAAGCAGGAACTATATTTTTCGGTTTGTTTTTTAGTTTGTTACATCAAAAAGCTTTGTTTTCCAGTAAAAATGAAGCAAAATCAAAATCCAATTGATTGTCGATATCGATGGAATGATATTCGTCCATTTGATATTTTATGATTTTATCAAAATTAAGAC
>JALWLM010000282.1:2671-3824 GCA_027084145.1 Crocinitomicaceae bacterium
ACCTCTCTTTTCTAAAAGTTTTTCGGTTTTAATGACATAAACGGAGCCGTTGAGTTCATAAACCGTAGGAGCATCTTGTCTTCGTGTAAAGTTTCCTTCTTTACTCTTTTTTAAATAACCGTTTTCATCTTCTTCAAATAAGACATAATACGGATTCGAAGACGTTTCTTTGACGGATACAACCATATCTACATTAGATTTAATCGCTAAATCAATCATACCATCGATATCCTCTTTCTTTCGGAACGGACTGGTTGGTTGTAACAATACAATGAAATCAAAATTCTGATTTTGTTGCTGAAAAAAATCGACAGCGTGTAGAATCGTATCCACTGTAGTGGCTGTATCTGTAGCTAAATGTTCAGGTCTTTTGAAAGGAACCTCAGCACCATATTCTTTGGCAATATCAATAATTTCTTGATTATCCGATGAAACAATCGTTTTATTTATTTTTTTGGATTGATTTGCTGCTTCAATACTCCATGCAATTAGAGGTTTATCCCCCAATATTTTGATGTTTTTTTTTGGTAAACCTTTACTACCGCCTCTTGCCGGAATGATTGCTAAAATATTCATAAATCAAAAGATTATACTGTGGATATCTTTTTGGGCCTTTTCAAAATCAACATGTTTCCCAATATCTAACCAATAACCTTTAATCGGGTAGTGGATAACACGTTTGTTAGTTGAAATTAATTTTTCAATAAAATCCGTTGCATTAAAAAATATATTATCCGGAATCAAATCAATCATTTCTTTTTTAAAAATATAGATTCCCGCATTAGAATGGTAAGTGTAAATAGGCTTTTCTTTTAATGCTTTCACATGACCACCTTCTGTTTCAACAACACCATAAGGGATTTGAATTTGGTAATTTGTTGTAGCAATAATCATGTCTGCATTATTATCAGATAATTCATTAAACATCTCTTCCAAATTAATATTGGTCAATAAATCGGAATTCATTACCAATATGTAATCGTTGCTAAATGATTTTATTTGCTTAACAGCACCAATTGTTCCTAAAGGTTCATCTTCAGTAACGTAAGAAATGTTCAATCCTTTTTCTTTTCCATCTTTATAGTAGTCTTGAATCACCTCCTTTAAATATTTTACAGATAATGTGATATTTTTTATGCTATAAGATTTTAAT
>JALWLM010000283.1:0-1908 GCA_027084145.1 Crocinitomicaceae bacterium
CAAATTGATGGATGTTTTCCGAATTGGTCATAATTGGAGAAATATATTTTTTGTCTCCTTTCATGTAGTTTACGATTAAATGAGCCGGTCCTCTTCGAGATGGGTATCCTCGTTCCCATTCTTGTTCGGTCAGATATTGAACAAAGGTATTGAGTCCTTCATCCATCCAGGTCCATTGTCGTTCATCTGAGTTGATGATCATAGGAAAAAAATTATGTCCGACTTCATGGATGATTACTCCCCACATTCCATATTTTGTTCTTTCAGAATATGTTCCATCCGGTTCAGGTCTTCCTCCATTAAAACAAATCATAGGATATTCCATTCCAATGTAGTTGGCATGAACGGAAATTGCAACGGGGTAAGGGTAAGGAATTGTATATTTTGAATAAGTTTTTAGTGTATGGACAACAAGTTTGGTAGAATATCTTTCCCATAAAGGATTTCCTTCTTTAGGATAAAAAGACATGGCCATGACATTGTTATCCCCAATTTTGACCCCTTGTGCGTCCCAAATAAATTTTCTGGAAGAAGCAAATGCAAAATCACGAACATTTTTAGCTTTAAATATCCAAGTTTTCTTTTTTGTTGTTTTCTCTTTTTCATTCTCAATCGCCTCTTCTTCGGTTACAATAAAAACAGGTTTGTCTGATTGTTTAGCTTTCTTTAATCTGTTTCTTTGTTCAGGAGTTAATACGGAAGATGAATTTTGTAATGTTCCCGTTGCCGCGACAATATGGTCGGCAGGTACCGTAATGGAAACTTCATAATCTCCAAAAGGTAGAGTAAACTCTCCTCGTCCTAAAAATTGTTTATTTTGCCATCCTTCGACATCGTTATATACACACATTCTAGGAAAGAATTGAGCTATAGTGTATAAATAATTATCTTCCTCTTCGAAATATTCGTAGCCACTTCTTCCCCCGATTTTCATGCGGTCGTTAATATTGTACCACCATTTAATAGAAAAAGATATCGATTCTTTTGATTTCAAAGGTTCTTTGAGATCAATACGTAGCATGGTTTTGTTGATGAAATATTTGAGTTCTTTCCCCGATGTACTTTTTACTTCTTGAATTTTAAATCCGCCATCAAATTCGAAAAGTTTTCTTTCTATGGCTGATATAGATTTAAAATCTTCCATTTTTTCAACATTAATCAATTTCGAGTCGCTGTCCTTAGCTCTTACATTTTGATCAAGTTGTATCCATAAATATTCAAGTTGGTCAGGGGAGTTATTGGTGTAAGTAATTGTTTCCTTTCCGTAGATTCGTTGTTTTTCGTCGTCGAGTTCTACTTTAATTCTGTAATCAGCTTTTTGTTGATAATATTGATGTCCCGGGGCACCTGCAGCAGTTCTGTAAACGTTTGGAGTAGGGAGTAGAGTCCCTAATTGTTCGAACTTTCTTTGGCTATAAGTAATGAAAGGAATAATGAATAATATAGATAAAATAATTCTCATGATAACCGGATTGTTTTTTTGGGTTCATCCTTAAAAAACACAAGTGTAAAAACTTGTGTTCTAAATTTAAAATCAATTTTATTTTGTTGTTCTTGAAATTCGTCCATGAGTAAATCAAATTGAAATTGAATGTCGTCATTAAGTTTTATGGTCTTTTCAGATTCGAGATAAAAATGAATTTGATCATTCAACATGACTTCAAACCCCAATAGTTTAAAATAAACCTTGTATGAAGAGAATATCTGAAAATGTTGATTCAAATATTCTTCTATTTTTTGAAAGCTCACAGTATTCTCATTGATTTGATTGATTTCTTTTATTTTTTGAGTGTGTATGAGTTTGGAATCGCCTATTTTAGCGGACAGGGTTTTGTATCCAAGAGTTATTGAAAATAATACATTGCCTAATGTGGATGAGTTTAATAAATGGTCAGACAGACAAAAGAA
>JALWLM010000283.1:1918-3809 GCA_027084145.1 Crocinitomicaceae bacterium
CATTTTACACAAATTTAACAGCATTTCATCATTTTGCAGACAACTAATAATGATATGTATGCGTTATTTTCGTGGAATATTTCTTATAAACACTATTCTACTAATTATGAGACAGTTAAAAATAACAAAACAGGTAACAAACAGAGATGACGCTTCCTTAGATAAATATTTACTAGAAATAGGAAGGGTTGATATGATTTCTCCTGAAGAAGAAGTGGAATTGGCTAAAAGAATCAAGAAAGGGGATAGGAAAGCGTTGGAAAAATTGACAAAAGCCAATTTACGGTTTGTGGTTTCTGTTGCTAAACAGTATCAAAATCAAGGTTTGTCTTTACCTGATTTGATTAATGAAGGGAATTTAGGTTTAATCAAGGCTGCAGAAAGATTTGATGATAGTCGAGGGTTTAAGTTTATTTCTTATGCAGTATGGTGGATTCGTCAATCTATTTTGCAAGCACTTGCGGAAAAAGCTAGAATAGTACGATTACCGTTGAATAAAATAGGCACAATTAGTAAAATAACAAAAGCATATTCGGAGTTAGAACAAAAAAATGAACGTCCTCCATCGGCAGAAGAATTAGCGGAATATCTCGATTGTAGCATTGAAGAAGTTAAACTGTCGTTGCAAAATTCAGGGAAACATATGTCAATGGATGCGCCATTAGTAGAATCGGATTCTTCTTCGTCAAGCATGTATGATGTGTTACCAAATGAAGGGTTAATAAAACCGGATGATCAATTGAATTTAGATTCATTAAGAAAAGAAATAGAACGTTCTATTTCGACACTTTCTTATCGAGAAGCAGAAATTCTAAGGTTATTTTTCGGATTGAATGGATATCGACCGCATACACTTGAAGAAATAGGGATGAAATTTGAATTGACAAGAGAACGCGTTCGTCAGATTAAAGAAAAAGCAATTCGTAGGTTAAGGATAGGTTCGCGTAGTCGGATGTTACGTAAATACCTAGGTTAGGCTGGATCCACATCAATGGAAATACGAATTGATTTATTGGAAGGAGTTTTGTAAAAATCATCAATAATCGTTTGAATGCGTTCCTTTACTTTTTTATCATTCAGTGTTTTTTCCACTTTAATAATAATCTTTTGCAGATATTGATTGTATATTCTTTTTACCGGAGGAAATTCAGGGCCTAAAACACGTTCTTTAAATATTTCACGGAATAAATCGGCAAGTGTTTGGGCAGAAAATAGTAATTGTGTTTCATTCTTATGTTTTACTGTAATTTCAATAATTTTATAGAACGGGGGATAGTGATAATTTTCCCGTTCAATAATTTCATGATTGTAAAAGCCGATAAAGTCATGTTCCATCACTTTTTGGATGACCCAATGATCAGGATCTCCTGTTTGTATAATTACCTTTCCTCTTTTTTTCCTCCTTCCAGATCTTCCTGCAACTTGTGTCATCAATTGAAAAGCACGTTCATAAGCTCTGAAATGCACTCGATTTAAAATCATATCGGCATCTAAAATACCAACCAAGGTAACATTGTCGAAATCTAAGCCTTTTGTAACCATCTGTGTTCCAACAAGAATGTCAATTTTCCCTTCTTGGAATTTATTAATGATGTTAGCGTAAGCATTTTTTGACCGGGTGGTATCCAAATCCATTCTTTGGATTTTTTTATCAGGAAACATTAAAGAAAGTTCATCTTCTATTTTTTCCGTTCCAAACCCCAACATGCTTAATCGGTTACTGCCACAAGCTTTACAAGCTCCAACAGGAGGAATAATGAATCCACAATAATGACATTTTAAAGAATTACTATGTTTGTGATAAGTCAGAGAAACATCACAGTTAGAGCATTTAGGGGTCCAATTACATATTTCGCATCTCCATAACGGAGTATATCTCCTTCTATTTTGA
>JALWLM010000284.1 GCA_027084145.1 Crocinitomicaceae bacterium
GTTCTGGTGGTATGGTTTCGCAAACGATAAGTGTTGAGCCTGATAAAGATTATATCTTGTCGGCTTATGTTTTGGACAGTTGGACAATTGGAGTTTCTGTTGATGGAAATAAAATAAGCAAAAGCGGTAATGCTTCTGATTGGGAAAAGGTATCTGTAAATTTTAACTCAGGTAGTGCTAACAGTGTAACTATTTCTGCTGAATATTATAATGGAACAGGAAGATTTGATGACTTTACTATTACCGAGAATAATAATACATCAACTGATAATTCTTCTGTTTTGCAGGTACAAACCGTTACTGCATCAGGAGATGATGGAAATGTTCCTCAAAATACTTTGGATAACGATCTCTCTACACGTTGGTCGTCTGAAGGTGATGGACAGTGGATTAATTATGATTTAGGTAGTACAAATCAACTTACTGAAGTTTTAATTGCTTGGTATAAAGGAGATGAGCGTACTGCATCCTTTGATATTTATGGTGGAACCGATGAAAATAATTTAAGTTTAATTTTTTCCGGGCAATCTTCAGGAAATAGTTTAAATTTAGAGGCCTATGATGTTACAGATATTGATGCCCGGTACGTTAAAATTGTTGGACACGGAAACAGTAGTAACGCATGGAATAGTATTACAGAAGTTCAAATAAAAGGGAATAATGCAAGTTCTGGAGAAGAAGATACCATTCCTCCGCAAGAAGTTACAAATTTAAGTTCATCTGCAAGTAATCAAAGTGTATATCTAAGCTGGAACAATCCAACAGATAACGATTTTGACCATGTTGAGATTAGCTATAACGGTGGTTCGGCAGTAACAAGTGCTGAAAATATTACAATAGATGGATTAACAAATGGTACTCAATATACATTTACAGTTGTTGCTTATGATTTGAGAGGAAATGCTTCAAATGGCGTGTCAATAGCAGATACACCTGAACAAGCAACATATCCTTCAGATATTATTTCTGGATTATCTCATTGGAAAGTTACTTTGCCTGTTGATGCAGATGGTAATGATTCTTCAAACGAAACAGATTATCATGACCGCAATACAAATGCATGGGAAGTTTATGACTTGATTAACTTTGAGTATTCGCCTTATTTTGAAGCTGTTAATGACGAAGTAGTTTTTAAAGCTCATTGTGGTGGAGCTACTACAAGTGGTTCAAAATACCCGCGCTCCGAATTAAGACAGTTGGTTGGCGGTGGTGATAATTATTGGTCGGTTAATGATTATCAGTACTTACAGGTTGAACTAAGGGTTACTCATACTCCTGTTGAAAAACCTGAAATTTGTATGACACAGATACATGGACCGGAGAATGAACCATTGCGCCTTCAATATCACGCTAATAATGGATTGTATTTAGTGTGGAATGAAAGTAATAAAATATATTTCTCTGATGATGTTCCATACTCATTAGGTCAAAAGCTTAGAGTAACTGTTGAAGTTGATAACGGAGATATAACTTGTACAGTTCTTAATTTGGATAACAACAAGTCTTTTAGTTATACTTGGACTTCAAATGATGATACCGGATATTTTAAAGTAGGATGTTATACTCAATCATCTATGTTTCTGAGTCAATTTAAGAGTGGCTATGATGATGAAACTCCTGATGCTTATGGCGAGGTTAGAGTAAGTAAGATAGATTTAGTGGAAAATTATTAGATTCAGAGAGCGATTGATAACTGGTTTTTTATATTTTGCATTGAGCATTTATTTATAAATGCTCAATGCAAATTTTATAAACGATTATTGAATGAACTGCAATAAATTAATAAATATGAGAAAATTCTATTTGTTTGCTAAACATCGCTTATTACTTTGTTTTATAGGTTTACTCTTTATAAGTGCATGTGATAAATCAGAAGTGCAAGATATTGATACAATTCCTCCGGCAGCAATTACTAATTTAAAGGCTGTTTCGGGTGATAAAAAGGTAACTTTATTATGGGATAATCCTAGTGATAATGATTTTGACCATGTTAAAATTCAATATGATGGAAATTCTGTAAGTACTAAAGATGATAGTATTGTAATATCAGGTTTGGTTAACGATAAAAAGTATTCTTTTACATTATTTTCTTATGATATTTCAGGAAATGCTTCCACAGGGGTTACAATATCAGAAACACCGGAGGTAATTGTATATCCATCGGATATTATACCGGAATTATCGCACTGGAAAATTACTTTACCTGTTGACAAAGATGGTAATGACAGTTCTAATGAGACTGACTATCTAAACAGGAATACAAATCCTCTGGAAGTATATGAATTGACTAATTATGAGTACCCACCTTATTTTAAGGTAATAGACAATGAAGTTGTTTTTAGGGCACATTGTGCCGGAGCCACAACCTGCGGTTCAAAATATCCCCGTTCTGAGTTGAGGCAGCTGGTTGGTGGTGGAGGTAATTATTGGTCGGTTAATGATTATCAATATCTGCAAGTAGAATTGCGTGTTACTCATACGCCTGTCGAAAAGCCTAATGTTTGTATTACTCAGATTCATGGACCCGAAAATGAGCCTTTAAGAGTTCATTTTGATGCTAATAAAGGTTTGTATATAGTTTGGAATCATACAAATCATATTTATATAAAAGATGAGGTACCTTATACTTTAGGGCAAAAATTAAGGATAACTGTTGAAGTAAATAACGATAATGTTAATTGTTCTATTCTGAATTTAGATAATAATAAGTCATATTCTTACTCATGGACTCCTGATGAAAAGACCGGATATTTTAAAACCGGATGTTATACCCAATCCTCTATCTTTATTAGTCAGTGGGATAGTAGTTATAATGATGAAAGTCCTGATGCCTATGGTGAAGTACGTATTAGTAAAATAGAATTAATTGAAAATTATTAAATATGAAGAACTTATTTTTTCCTTTTGTAATACTTATTTTTTCAGCAGTTTATTCTCATGTATTAGGAGGTAATAAAACTGGTGTCTCAAATATTGATATTAAACTTCCAAAAAAAGTTACAATATCTAAAACATTGGGTGGTATTGTTTATCCATCAGATATTTTACCTGAACTAAAGCATTGGAAAATTACTTTGCCTATTGATGAAAACGGGAATGACAGTTCAAACGAATCAAATTATAGGAATCGAAATAAAAATGCTTGGGAAATTAAAGATTTAACAGGTTTTGAATATCCTCCTTATTTTAAGGTTGTTGATGATGAAGTGGTTTTTAGAGCACAATGTGCCGGAGCTACAACAAAAGGCTCAAAGTATCCTCGTTCTGAATTAAGGCAGTTGGTTGGTGGTGGAAACAATTATTGGTCAATGGAGGATTATCAATATTTAGAGGTAGAGTTAAGAGTAACACATACACCCGTTGAGAAACCAGAGGTTTGTGTGACACAAATACATGGGCCTATAGATGAACCTTTGCGTGTACAATATAGTAAAACAGATGGTTTATTTCTTGTTTGGAATGAAGATAACAGAAAATATTTTTCGAATGAAGTTCCTTATGTTTTGGGAGAAAAATTACGAATTATCGTGAAAGTCCTAAAGGGAGAAATAACATGCACTGTCTTAAATTTGGATAATAATAAATCGTTTACTTATACTTGGACTGCCGAAGACAAAACAGCTTATTTTAAAGTCGGTTGCTATACCCAGTCTTCTGTATTTTTAAGCCAGTTTCATAGCAAATATAGTAACGAGCCTATGGATGCTTATGGTGAAGTAAGAGTATCATCAATAAAATTAATAGAAACTTATAAAGAATAACTATGTCTAAATTTACGAGAATTGAAGTGGCTCTAAAAT
>JALWLM010000285.1 GCA_027084145.1 Crocinitomicaceae bacterium
AGCTAAACTTGAGGTTATTGATATGGATACAGATTTAGCTACTTGTCTTCAGAGAAACAGATGCAGAGAAAAAAGAGTGCCTGACCAAGTTATTTGGAAGATGGCACTTCAAAGCGGCAGGTGGAATTTTGACTATCCATATCAATTTAGCAAAAGAGAGATTGTGCTTGTTGATGTTGACGGAACGCTGGCAAATCTTGAGCACAGGGTTCATTATGTAAGACGCAATAACCCTGATTATGATGCTTTCTTTATGCAAGTGATAAAAGATGCACCGCGCAAAGATGTTATAGCGCAGGTAAAAGAATATGCAGATGCTGGATATCCGATTTTCATTATCTCAGCTAGACCAGAAACTATTAGAGAAGATACTGAAAGATGGTTGAGCAAACATCTTACATTCCCATATGTCACGCTGCTTATGAGACAAGCAAATGATAAGAGACCTGACACTGATGTGAAACAGGATATTTTGAACCATTTGCAAGGATACAAGATTAAGGTTGTGTTTGATGATAGACCATCTGTTATAAGAATGTGGCGTGAGAATGGTTTAGAGGTTATTGATGTGGGTGATGGTGTAGAATTTTAAATTTTGGCTTATGAAAAAAGATTTATTGATATTTGTTTTGTTAGTTTTGTTTGCATTTATTTGCGCGTATTTATTAAAGTTGTCGCTGCCTCAGACATATAGTTTTAAACCTAAAGTGGTGGCGCAAAAAGAGAATAAGATTGAGCGGCTCAAGTGGGGAATAGTAGATGAGTTGGCGGAATGTGAAACAGGCGGCATTCCTCATGGGCAGAAAAACGCATTTGTCAGAGTTGATACAAACGGATACTACAGCAGAGGCAAATGGCAGTTCCAGCTTAAAACAATACAATATTATGTTAACAAACTAGAGCATAGAGATATTACACTAGACGAGGCGGCTTATATTGCGCACCATGAAAAGATGGCGCGGCAGTTGGCTTACAAGATAATCTGGAAAGAAAAAGGCGGCATATACAATTGGGCTAACTGCGCAAGAAAGCTAGGATTGCCGCAAAAAATAGAGGTTATAAGAAAGCTAGAAGAATAGCCTATGACACCTGTTGAACTTACAAAACATTTAGCGCTTGGGAATACGATTTACTTCAAGGTTGTGGCGCTCCATTATCATGAGATACAGAATGTCCGAGTGCTGTTTTTTGTGGCAAAAGATAACAAGATAATCAATGTAACCGAACTGGTGGGCTGGATGTCGGATTTGTTAGAATGGAAAAAGCAAAAACAATGGGGTAAAAGCGTAGCTGAATATGGATTGTTTGTGCCTAAAACAGGAACGCAAAAGGCTAGGAATCTGGTTGAATGGGTATTGAAGCGCGCGTTTCCTGCATTAAAAGAGATTAAATACGAAAGTCTATGAGAGAAGTTATTTTGGTTTTGCTTTTTTACTTTTTCCTTGTTCTAATTTTGACTTAAAAAAACATTTGAAGCATTGTCCGTCGTAAACCTGCCTGTATTGTTTGAGGCAGGTTTTACAAATGTATCTATACCGCGCGCTTGTGAACAATTCTTGTTCTTTTTTCTTTTTCATAATGTGTTGAGAATTTGTATTGCTTGTTTGAATGAAACATTTTCATATTTCATGACGAAGTCTATTGTATCTCCTTTAGCACCGCAGCCGTAGCAGTAGTAAAAGTTTTTTCTTGTGTCCAAAGATGGCACTCTGTCATTATGGAACGGGCATTTAATCATGTACTCATTTTGTTTAATGATTCCTCTGCTTCTTAGAAAGTCCACAAGTGGAACTTGTCTTGCTTTCTCTACCTCATCTTGATATTTCCAAAGAGGTTTGCCTGTTTCTAGACTCTGCATAATCATGTAAGTGTGCCGCCTTTCTTCTTTGAATTCCTCAGGAAAGTCTTCCTTTATCCACTCCTGTATAGTTTTTTTAACTTTTGGCAGCTCATTTTCTAAGTAATCTTGTTCAATCTCTGTTAATAAGTTATCCATATATTGAGCCGCGTAGTCTATAAGGTCGGCGTCCCAACCTGTGATTTTAGCTAAACGAGTAGCCCACCCTGGAAACTGGTTGTAATAAAGCATGAATATGTCGTAATCTAACTTCTTCATAAGCCTAAAATTCTATATCACTTAAAACCTCCTCATTATTGGTGCCAACTTCTTCAAATCTACCTTCATCATAAATAAATTTGATGTTTCCTGTCTTGCCCGAACGGCGGTTTGCTTGAATTGATAATGTGGTTTCATTCGAAATGTCTACTGCATCAACGCGTTTTTGATTTCTCCTCCATACAATAAAGACTGCGTCGCTCTCTTGGGCAATGGCGGAAGAGCCTTTAATGTCCTCTAAATCAGGCATTTGATCGGTTTTTGTCTTTCTTAAATGTCCCAAGAAAAAGATTAGAACATCCCAAGAGACTGCAAATCTGTGAATAGCGCGCGCTATACGCTCTAATCTTTGCGCTTCGCTTTCTCCTCCTTGTCGCTCCCAATCAGAGATAAATCCTATATGGTCAATAAATACCACTTTTGCGTCGTATTTTGCTTTAGCTTCAAGAATTTTAGCTTCTACCCATTCCAAATTAGGAACTTCATTCTTTTTAGGAGTGAAGAATTTAGGTATTTCTCCTGTTCTTTCTTTGAATTTGCGTATCAAATCAATGGGGCGCTCCTCAAATGAGAGCCACAAAGGCTTTAATCCGCGCTCTGAGAACCTTTCTGACAACTCCATTGCAAATGTAGTCTTGCCATGCTTGGTCAAACCTGACAAGAAAATGCTCTCATTTAGCTCAAATCCTTCCATTATGCCGTCTAGTTGCTCAAATCCTGTATAAAACTTCTCTTTTTGTGGCAAATTTTGATGTATTTCATAGAGCTCCTCAGATGAGACAACTTGGTCATCACCTTCATATTGCTTCATCATTTCATTTAAGCGTTCAAGCGCCATTTCTCTTTCTTCTTTGTTTTTGATTTTTTCTATTTCTTTTTTTAATTCTGTCCACTTCATATGCTATTTAGGTTAAGCTTATAATACCCTCTATTTGGCTCATATTTGGCTTCTGAGAGCCGTTTACCCCCTAACTGGTATCTTTTATCATGTTGCGCTTTTTCATTAATAATTTGACCTCTTTTTCAAGTTCCACAAGTGAACTAAAACCAAGAGCAGAAAGCACCTCTTTGATTTGATTTTTTACCTTTGGGAACTTATCAACAAAGACATATGGAGTAAATGCATTATAATCATATGGGTTTAAGTTAAAGTCTTCTTTTTTTATAAAACCTGTTTCAAGCGCGTGCTGAATGTATGCGTATCCTAAAATAGCCGCCTTTACCTTGTTCATATCTCCTTGATATTCTTCAATGAAAGCGTTTGCGGCTTTGATATGGTTCGCATTGCGCGCCCACGCCGACGACGGGTTCACAAACGCGCGCCATATTTTAATAAATTCCCTATACAAGGTGTTCTTGTTAGGGGTGTTCTTTTTAGATTTAGAAAGCCTATTCAAGGAAGGAGGTTCATCTAAAGGCTCTAAAATATATTCTTCTTGTTTATTGTTAAAAGATGTTTTTTCGTCTTTAGACTTATAAGTATTCTTTAACAAGGAATGAGAAGAATTATTATTATTTCCTTTCGGCTTATAAGAGAGTCCGCCTTCTTTCATTCCTTCTTTGTTAGGTTCAGCAGAGCCGGAGGCTGAGTCAG
>JALWLM010000286.1:0-920 GCA_027084145.1 Crocinitomicaceae bacterium
ACGATTGACTTATCCTTACAATCGTGATTTAATTCTTACAATTATTCAACATTATACACAACTGAAACAAGAGGATAAAATCATTCCTTTTTTAGAAGAAATGGTTCAAAAAGATTCGAATAATGGCTTGGCGAATGCTTTTTTATACGAATATTATTTGAAAAATAAAGGCATTGATAAAGCTTTTCCTTACTTGCAACGAGCTATTCACTCTGATAATATTGACTTGGACACAAAGATGAAGTTACTTATCAATACACTGGAAAACCCGTATAGTAATGATAACCGGGTAATCCAACTTGCCAAAGAAATGACTGACTTATATCCTGAAGATGCTAAATCTCATTCCATTTATGCAGATTTTCTCCTTAAAACAAACAGAAAAGAAGAAGCATTAAAAAAATATAAAAAAGCCGCTGAAATAGATCCTACGAAGTTTCCTATTTGGAATCAAATTCTTTGGTTTGAATATGAATTAGAAAAATTTGAAGATTTAGCAAAAGATGCTCAAAAATGTTTGGAGTTCTTCCCTTCCTCACCCGAACCTTATTTGTTTTATGGAATTAGTCAGAATAAAACGAATCATTTTGAGGTAGCCAAGGATTATTTATTTAATGGTATCGAACTTGTTTTTGACAACCCTTCAATACTTGTTGAATTTTATCATCAACTGGGAATATCCTTCTTTGGTCTAAAAGATTATAACTCAGCAAAAAAATATCTGGAAAAATCACTTGCAATACAAGAAAACAATGCTCCTGTTTTAGAACTTTTAGGTGACATCTATGCTATTAAAGGAAACATTGACAAAGCACTCAATTATTGGGAAAAAGCATCTACTATGAATACTTCAAATGAATTATTAAAGAAAAAAATTCAGGATAAGCAATACTATGAAAAATAACACAAAACTATTTTAC
>JALWLM010000286.1:930-14728 GCA_027084145.1 Crocinitomicaceae bacterium
AACAATGACAAATTACCTAAAGTAAAGAAAACTGAATTAATCCAAATTCTTGATAGTTTACATAAAGTAAATTTCGACTTTTTTTATGCAAAAATTTCTACCCGGTATAAAGAGAAAAAACAAAAATTTAATTTTAAAACCTCAATAAGAATGAAAAAGGATAGTGCATTAAACATTCTTATTACCTATGCCAGAATCCCTATTTACAATACACTTATCACAAAAGACTCTATCACAATTATTGATAAAAGGGAAAAATGCGTTCTTATTGAAAGTTTGGAATACTTTAGAAAAAGATTTAAAGTTGACGTTGCATATCATAATGCAGAAGAACTATTCTTCGGAGCACCCATCAATTTTAATTCGAATAAAAAATACTATAAAATAGATGACCCCTATAATTATATCATCTGCTCACATAAACCTTCTGAGATACGAAAAAATATCAGAAAAGATAAACGTGAAATTATTTCTTATTATACCTTGTCTGACGATCTAAAATATCTAAAAGAACAACGTATCTTAAGCCCTTTAGATACCACATCTGTTACTATTTACTATAAAGAACGTTCTATCATTGACGGATATCTCTTGCCTAAAAAAGTAGAGGTATTCATTTATTCTTCGACTGATACAATGGAAATGAAAATGGAATATAAAAAACGAAGAATCAATTCTTTGGAACCGATTCATTATGTAATTCCTGAAAAATATGACACCTGTGAATAATTTATTATTTGTCTTATTACTACTCTTATTGCCGGTTCTTAGTTATGGACAAAGCACCAGCAAGCGATTAAAGCAAGAGCAAGCAAGACTTGAGCGACAAATTGCTAATACAAAATCATTATTAGCGAAAACACAATCTGATGTAAAAGCTTCGCTTACTCAATTAAAAATGATTGAGAATCAAATTAAATTCAGAGAACAATTACTTCGTAATTATGACAATCAAATACGTAACTCAGAATTAAAAATCCAACAAAAAGAAAAAGAAATCGGAGCGCTTTCCGAAAAATTAAAAGAACTAAAAGAACAGTATAAACAACTACTTATCTATTCATACAAAAAACGAAATAAGTACGGAAAAATGATGTATATCTTCTCTGCAGAGAATTACAATGATGCTATTAAACGAAAAAAATATTTGGAGCGAATTGCAGAACTCCAAAAAAAACAATTCCTAATTATTCAACAAACACAAAGACGTTTAAAAGAAGACATCAAAACCATTGAAAAAGAAAAAACATATCAAATGGCTCTTTTATCAGAAAAAAAGAAAGAAAAAGAAGCGATTGAAAAAGATAAAGAACAACAAATAAAAATTTATCAAGAAATTAAATCAAGAGAAAAAGAATTACTTGCTAAACTACGAGAAGAAGAAAAACGAAGACGCATCTTAAAGGAAAAAATTGACGCTGCAATTCGAAGAGAAATTGCACTTGCAGAGGCAAGAAGAAAAAGATTAGAAGCAGAACGAAAAAGAAAAGCGAAAGAATCAGGAAAAACTACGACAAAAGAAACTCCATCAATTACACTAAAAGAAAGAGAGGAGAATGCTAAGTTAAACTTAAATTTTTCGGGTAACCGTGGTCGATTACCTTGGCCTGTAAGTAAAGGCTCTATCACTGAAGGATTTGGTAAAAACCCCCATCCGACTTTAAAAAATGTTTACACCAACAATAGAGGTGTAGATATTACTACTGCAAAAAATGCACAAGTTAGAGCTGTTTTTGACGGTGAAGTAACGAGTGTATTAAATATCCCCGGAGCAGGAAAAGTCGTCATCATTAAACATGGAAACTATAGAACGGTTTACAGCAATTTAAAAGACACCTATGTAACTAAAGGCCATAAAGTTAAAACAAAACAAGTGATTGGCTCTTTATTGAGTAAAGGAAATGTTTCCATTGCTCATTTTGAGTTACATCAAGTAACAGGCAATAATGTTACTTGTCTAAATCCATCACTTTGGTTAGCAAAATAATATTATGGGAACGATACAAACAGCAGAACGTATATCACACAGAGACAAATCGGATAATTTTGTTTTTCAAAGGAGCTATTTAGCCTATGTTGAAGCCGCAAAAATTGTTTCCGGAAAAGTATTGGAAATTGGAACCGGAAGCGGATATGGAATTGATCTCATCAGTCAAAATGCCGACTATTTTCTCACCATAGACAAATTTGCTTCTCCAGTAGGTGAAGAGGCGGCAAAGCGCTTACCAAATGTTGAATTTCGACAAATGAATGTCCCGCCTTTAGAAGGAATTGATGACAATACCTTTGATTTTGTCGTTTCATTTCAAGTCATTGAGCACATTGAAGATGATAAAACTTTTGTAAAAGAAATACACCGTGTACTAAAACCGGGGGGACAATTTATCGTTACTACACCAAATATTAAAATGTCACTCACCCGAAACCCTTGGCATGTAAGAGAATACACCATTGATGAGTTAAAAAAATTATTGTTCCATTTTTTTGAGGATGTGGATACAAAAGGTGTTTTTGGTAATGAAGAAGTTATGAAGTATTATGAAGCTAATAAAACTTCTGTAAAGAAAATCACACGTTTTGACATCTTTAATCTTCAATATCGCCTTCCCCGAAGGATTTTACAAATTCCATATGACATTCTCAATAGAATGAATCGCAAAAAATTGAGCTCAAAAGGAGAGCACATCAAATTAGAGGATTATTTTATTGATAAAGCAAAAGATTCTTGCTTTGATTTATTTTACATAGCATCTAAATCAAAATAGGGTTTAAACAAAAAAGCTCCTTTTAAAAGGAGCTTTTTTAATAACGAACTATCTATAAAAATCTAATCGGTTATTTAACTCTATGATCTCATTTTCCAATTGATCAATTCTATTCAATAGATGAACAATTACATCTAATCCTTCAAAATTGATGTTTAAATCATAATGCAAACGCATTAATTTTTCAACCATTCTCATTTTTTCTTCATCGATATATCGATCATTATCTTCCTCTATTATTTCAACAAGATCATAATCTGACAATGCATCAATGAAAGATTCGGGTACATCGTGATAAACACAAAATTGTTGTATACTAATTCGTTTCATCTTTAAGATCTTAATTTCTCTAATTCTCTAAATAATTCTTTTTCCTTTTCTGAAAGGTTTGTAGGTATTTTTATTTTGTATGTTATATACAAGTCTCCATACTGACCTTCCTTTTTATAAACCGGAAATCCTTTTCCTTTTAATTTAACTTTTGTTTCATTTTGTGTTTCCGGTTTAACTTTCAATTTAACCTTTCCACTCAAAGTTTCAACAATGATTTCCCCTCCTAAAATTGCTTTATATAAATCTAAATCTACTGTCAGATATAAGTCATCCCCTTTACGCTTAAACTTCGTATCATTAATCATCTTAAATTTAATATACAGATCTCCGTTTTCTCCTCCATTAATACCGGGAGCTCCTTGACCTTTAATGCGGATAACTTGTCCATTTTCTACTCCCGCCGGAATGGTCAAACGTATTTTCTTACCATTAACCGTTAAAGTATGTTTCTGCGTCTTATAGACATCTGAAAGTCGTAGTTGTAATTCTGCATTATAATCTTGACCTTTAAATTTTACGGAACCTCTTCCTCTTCCAAAACCGGCTCCTCTTCCACCTCCTCCAAACATTGAAGAGAAAAAGTCTGAAAAGTCTGATTCATCAAAACCTCCACTATACGTTCCTCCTCCAAAGCCTCCTCCGGCATAACTCTTTTGATATTGTTGTCGTTTTCTTGCTTCCTCTATTTCATCCGCATGTTTCCAATCTTTCCCATATTTATCATACTTTTTACGATTTTCAGGAGTCCCCAACACCTCATATGCTTCATTTATTTCTTTAAATTTTTTCTCGGCTGTTTTATCCCCGGGATTCACATCCGGATGATATTTTCTGGCTAACTTACGATATGCTTTTTTAATTTCTTTTTCGGTTGCATTCTTAGCCACACCAAGAACCTTATAATAATCGATGTAATTCATTTCTTTTATTGACTATTATATTATCTTTTTCGTTTATACTCATAATCTTTTCTCTCCAACTCATGTTGTCGTTTTACTGCTTTTTTCAATTCAGACAACAAAGTTGAAAGGACTGTTAACACATCTTTTCCTTCTTCTACAACGAGTATCTTCTTGCTTTTTAAATTAAGAGATCCTGTCACCTTATATAAAGAAGATGAATGATCAAAAATAACCTCTAAGGTTAAGTCTTTATCATACCTTTTAAATAACTGATTAAAAAATTCAACTTTCTCTTCACAAATACTTTTAATTTGTCCATGAAATTCTTCAGGAACTTCTTTTAAATTTTTAATAACTAATTCTACCATCACTTTTCTTACTTTTTTTAACGTAACTTAATAAAAAGAAACCTGCCTGATAAAAGACAGGTTTCTTTTTTTACTTTTCTTAATTAATCTTTAGTTAAAGATAACTTTTCTTTAAAATTACTAATTTGTTTTTTAAGAGCATCAAATTTAGATGTACTATCTTTTTTATCTTCTACTGATTTCTTCAATTCTTTGATTGCTTTAGCCAAAGCTTTATATTCTTTATCTTTCTTACCATATCCTAATTCTTCAGCTAATTGCAATTGATATTCAGCATTGCGTAATAAGTTAAGAACATCATCTACTCTAGAATGATCTTTAGCATCAATTAACGCTGCCTCAATAATCATTTGCTCTGCATTCAACACCGGTAAAGGAACAATCTCTGTCTGAATTACTATTGTGTTTAATGCAGTAAGTAAAATCGCTTTTGCTTCTTCCGGTTTGTTTTCTTCCAGTGCAATAACTGATGCTTTTATTGCATCCGGATAAGTAGCTGCAGGCAACATGTAAGTGCTAATTACAATTTCACTGCGCAAATCCTTTAAAATATCACTCGCTTCTCTGTAATAACCTTTATCCATTGCGTCTTCTGCTAAATCAACTGCTTCTCTTACAGATTTTATATCTGTCACCAACTCCTCTTTTTGATAAGCTACATTGATTGGAATTAATGCTAATGACGGATCCTTTGCTAATAAAACTTCTAAATCTCCTATTAATTCTTTACCCTTATCAATAGCAACATCAACATTTCCCTTATCTATTTCTATTATTAAGTTTTCTGTATTTGCTATTGTTTGTAATGTTTTTTCTGTAATTTCTATCTTACGCTTAACAATTTCCTTTTGTATTTCTTCAAGTACTCTTATATCAAGTACTTGTTTGTCCATTGCTAAAGTTTCTTCTTTTACAGGTGTATTTTTACCTTTCTCAACTGCTGACGATTTTGTTTTTTCTTGTGCGCATGCTACCATCGTAGATGCAATTAAAAATACAGTTGCTATTTTTGATACTATTGTTTTCATTTTTTCTTGTTTTTGATTTGTTAATAATTAAAGAACTCTTAATTGCCAAGGGTTAGCAATACACACTAACCCTTGAATTACTTTTTTATTACGAAACTTGAATTTGTTTTACCGGCTTTGGTTTAGCTTCATCTTTTTTAGGAATCTCAATTTTTAATATTCCATTATCATACTTTGCTGTAATTTTATCAGACTCTACAGTTTCCGGTAAAGTAAATGAACGTGTGAAAGCCTGATAACTAAATTCTCTTTTTGTAAATGTTTCTCCTTCTTTAAGCTCGTTTTCTTCCTGTTTTTCCGAAGAAATCGTTAACACATTATTTTCTACTTCAATTTTGAAATCAGACTTCTGGAAACCCGGTGCAGCTAATTCTACCTCAAAACTTTCCTCAGTCTCTTTAATATTCACTGCCGGTAACGTTGTTTCTGAAAAATTTCTTTTTGTTAAAAAATCAGGTTCATTATTTGTTAACCAAGTTTCTAACAATGCTGGTATTCCTGGATATTTTACTAATGTCATGGCTCTTTATTTTTAAGGGTTAATACTATTTTTTCAACTTCACCTATCCTTTGTCAAATTATATTCCAAGTAGTAAAAACACTAAAAAATAACCGTTCAACACCATAAATAGGCGACAAAATGTCATTTTAAAATACGATTAATGACAAAATGTCTTTGAAATAACTATTTTTTAAGCAGAAATGCTAATTCTGAAAGAATCATTGCTGTTGCCCCCCAAACCACTTTTTGCTGAATATCAAAATAAGGAACATCTTTTTGCCTTAATTGAGACGTAATCCTAATATCTTTGCTCTTCCTTACTTTTTTATCTAATAAAACATCTGTATCAAACAATATAATTTCTTCAACCTCCCTTTTATCCGGTTTTAAACCTTTTGGCTCCTGATCCAACACAAATACATTAGGACTAATCATAAAATTACTTACAGGAATATAGATGTCACTTAATTTAAAGAGCATTTCTTTTTTGGAAAGTTGTAGCCCGATTTCCTCTTTACACTCTCTTATCGCTGTTTCAATAAGTGACTCTGACAACTCTCTTTTCCCTCCCGGAAATGAAATTTGACCACTATGATGTCCTCTATACACAGGACGCTTAATTAAAATAGACTTTATTTTATTTTTTGACGGAAATAAAACGACTGCAACAGAAGCCTCTACAGGATTTGTGTTTTCAGCTATTTTTAATCGATGTTTTAATCGCTTTAAAGGAGCTAAATCCTGATGGGCCAAATCACCGGGAAGCCCTTCTTCTTTTATCTTTGATAAAAGAAACGTTTTAAATACTTCAGTATTCATTTATCCTGCACTTACGATAGTCATTTCCTCCCAATTTAAATATTTTCGAGCAACCTCTTGTATCTTTTCAGGTTTAATTTCTTTTGTTCTTTGAATGGCTTTATTATAGAAATCCAAATCCATGTCTTGCAATCGAACATTTAAAAATGCATCCATTTGAGAAAACGGTCCGTCTGAGTCTTTAAGTACTTGGCCCACAATATAATTTTTCACTAAGTCTAATTCTTCCTTAGAAACAAGCTCTATTTGGAGTCGTTCGATTTCTTTTTTTATCTCCTTAATCGTTGCATCTTTAACGTCTGCCCGAACTTCTGTCCCAATTGTAAAATAACCGGTATTTTTCAATTCCATGACAAAAGACCCTATACCATAAGTATATCCTTTGTCTTCCCTAATATTAGACATTAAACGGCTCCCGAAGTAATCTCCTAAAACAGTGTTTAAAATGGTGAAATCAATAAAATCTTTGTGCTTTTTAGTAAAAATTGTTCTCCCTATTCGAATGGCGTTTTGCAATGCACCTTCTTTCTTCACATGGAAAACACCTCTTTCATTTTTTATTGTTTTTTCAAATTCTATTTTTTGATCCCTACTCATATTTTTTACTGCATCAATAATGTGAGCCAACTCTTGATCTCCAACATCTCCAACAAGTGAAACATGAGATAATCCTTTCAAATAATGCTTTTGATGAAAGGCCTGCAAGTCTTCAATCGATACATTGTCATAGTCTTCCAACGATGCTGTTTTTGCATAATCCGGATGAGTTGAAAAAATACGCTTTCTGTACTCCATTTGTGCCAAAAAGCTTACTTTTCCCATATTGATTTTAAACCGTTGTTTTTTATCTGACAAATACTCTTTGACTTCCTTTTCATGGAAAGCGACATTTTGAATCGCATCCATTACAATATCAAAAAGAGGGATTAAGTTTTCTCTCAAGCAGTAGATGGTCAACACGGCATATTCTAAGGATGCAGAGGAATTAAAGAACCCTCCAAGAGCATCAATTTCCGATGCGATTTTTATAGCACTCTTTTCATTTGTTCCTGAAAGAAGCAAACCGTTTACTGTTCCCGGAATAATTCCTTTTCCTGTAACACTCCCTGCTTGAAAGTGTAAATCTAAACGACAAGTTTCATTGGGAACCGCTGAAATATGATATAGTTCCGTATATTCTGAAATTGGTAAAACCTTTGGTTTTAGAAAATCAACTTTTTCTATTTCCTTTATCTCCGGTTGTTTTGTCCTATCTAACATTTTTTGCTTTGACTTTTAATAAAGAACATTTTGTTTTTTGCAAAACATCATTTGCAACATCTAAAATATCCTTTGATGTTACTTTTTTATATAATTCCGTTTCTTCATTGATTCGATTTGTATCTCCAAGCATTTTATAATAGCACAAATTCATTGCTCTATTCAAAATATTTTGTTCTTCAAATGCTTTAGCTGTAAGAAACTTATTTAACAATTTCTGCATTTCTTCTTCTGAAATTTCTTCCTTCTTCACCTTCTCTAACTCTTCCCATAAAGCTTCATCTAACATTTCAAAGCAAACTCCTTCATTTAACTTTCCGGAAACAATAAGTAAGCCTTCATCCAAAGATCCTAAAATATATGCTGATATTTCCGATACTAATTGCATCTCTTTTTTCAGTGAAACGTATAGCCTTGAACTTTTTTCCCTCCCCAATAAATCCGAAAGAAGGTCCGTAACTACATATTCAGGACTATTTTTGTCACACATTTTAAAGGCGTAGTAAAATGCATCTGCCGGCACTTCTCTTTCTATTGTTTTTTCTCTAAATTCCGTTTGCTGCGGCTCTTTGGGTATTTTTCTTTGGTTCTCTTCTCCTGCCGGAATATCGCTATACCATTTATGAACTAATGCTTTGATTTCATTTAATTCAAAATTGCCACAAATACTTAAAATTGCATTGCTTGGAGAATAAAACTTTTTAAAGAAAGCTTTTACATCCTCCATCGTTGCATTTTCGATATGTTCAATCGATTTTCCTATTGTCGCCCACTTATAAGGATGTTCCTTATATGCTAATGGTCGAAGCTCCAACCAAACATCCCCATAAGGTTGATTTAAATAACGTTGTTTAAATTCTTCAATAACAACATTACGTTGTACTTCCAGACTTTTTTCCGTAAATGCCAAAGACAACATTCTGTCACTTTCCAACCACAATGCTATTTCAATATTTTCTTTAGGCAAAACCTCATAATAATTTGTAATATCATTCGATGTAAAGGCATTATTTTCCCCTCCCGCTTCTTGTAATGGTGTATCAAAATTCGGGATATGAATTGAACCTCCAAACATTAAATGCTCAAATAGATGAGCGAATCCCGTTTTATCCTCTTCTTCATCAATTGCTCCTACCTTATACAAGGTATTAACCACCGCCATTGGTGTTGTATGATCTTTGTGAAAAATAACCGTTAAGCCATTTTCAAGTTGAAATTCATCAAAGTGAATCATAAATTAAAATTTATATTTTCGCGTTGTTTGAGTTGCTATTGTTTCTCTAAATTCTTGTACAATCTCTTCTATAATATCTTTTGCAGGCAAAATCTGATTGATCATCCCTGAAACTTGTCCTATTTCTAATTCCCCTTCTTTCAAGTCACCTTCAAACATTCCTTTCTTTGCTCTTCCTCTCCCTAACAATGCTTTTAACTCTTCCACCGATGCACACTTCTCATAAGCCTCTATTATCTTTTGGAAAAACTCGTTTTTTATCAAACGAACAGGAGTAATTTCTTTTAACGTAAGCTCAGTATCTCCTTCCTTTGCTTCAATTACCGCTTTTTTAAAGTTCTCATGAGCACTTGATTCAAGAGATGTCACAAAACGACTTCCGATTTGAACTCCATCTGCTCCAAGATTCATTACAGCAGCCATTTGTCTTCCGTTACCAATACCTCCTGCAGCAATCAATGGAATTTTAATTGCATCTGCAACCATAGGAATTAAACACAGCGTCGTTGTCTCTTCTCTCCCGTTGTGCCCTCCAGCCTCAAAACCTTCCGCTACTACGGCATCCACCCCTGCTGCTTCTGCTTTTAATGCAAATTTCACACTGGAAACAACATGAACGACTTTTATTCCTTTATCTTTTAAAATCGGCGTCCATATCTTAGGATTACCTGCGGATGTAAAGACAATCGGCACCTCATGTTTAATAATGGTTTCTATATGTTTATCGATATCAGGATAAAGCATTGGCAAATTCACCGCAAATGGTTGATCTGTTGCTGCTTTACATTTTCTAATATGCTCATCTAAAACATCAGGATACATTGATCCTGACCCGATAATTCCTAATCCACCTGCATTTGATACTGCTGATGCTAATTCCCATCCTGAACACCAAATCATTCCTCCTTGAATAATCGGGTATTTTATGCCAAAAAGTTCTAAAATTCTATTTTTTGCCATTTTTATTGTTTTTTAGTTTTTTGTTTTTCTGCAAAACCATCAAAGTAAGTATTCACACTCCAAGCTTGTGGTTTTTCGGAAAACCAAGGTTTTATATTTGGCCAAACATTTCCAAAAGTTTCTGATTTCCGATAAGCCTCCAATGCTTCTTCTGATTCCCAATAACTATAAGTTAAAATGATTCCGGGAGAGTGAATGTCTTGATGTAACCGCATACCGAGGCAACCCGGAAAATTATTTACTTTCTCTTTGATATTATCAAAAAACCGAAGAAAATATTCTACTCTATCTTCTTGAAACGATAACTGAACAATTCGTGTAATCATTTTAATTAAAAAAGCTCATTTATATTTTTAGCAGAACCTCGATACGTAAATCTCACAACGACGGAGTCTCCTATCTTCAAACCCATTAAACTTGCAGCACAACCTCCTCTACCTGTTACTCCTTCATTCATTGCTATTTCCAAATTTCCTATATCATTAAAAAAGCTAACCGCATCCCCCGGGTTTGCTGCAGAATAACTATGTCCAATTCCAATTTTATTTCTATTAGATAACTCTATTGCTGCCTGTATATCATCTTTTCCCTCGTCTTTTAAATCAAGAATCTTCTGTTGAAATATTTGCTTAGAAATATTTGTTATTGCATTCCCATAATAATCCACATGAATAATATGTCCGATAATAGCATCTTTATCGATAAATGCTTGTAATCGATGTTTTTTACGCACAAAAGAGTCAGGTATTCCCAACTGTCCTAACTCTATTTTATTCATTAACGCTGTAGCAACAGGGACCAAGATATTTTTTGTTGGAAATCTAAAAGTCTTATTTTTTAAAATATCTAAGCGAATTCTCCAAAACCCCTCATAATCATCATCTCCAACCAACAATGAAAAAAAATCATCATTTACCGATAAAAAGTATTGTCCTCTATACAAAAGTATAGAAGGTTGTGATGTTTTGTTTTTTTCATTGATTCCCTTAAAAATAGTTGGAGATATCTCATCCTTCACTCCAATGATATGGACGGTTCCTTTTGGAAACTCATGAATACAAGCTGAAACTTGAAAAACTGCATTTGAAAAATCCCCCATTATTATTTGGTGAGATATATCTATAATATTTACTTGTTTATTTAATGCTAAAATTTTTGCTTTTACCACTCCTACGTAGTAGTCTTTCTCTCCAAAATCTGTAGTAAGTGTAATGATTCCCATTGCAAAGCGGATAAAAGCCTTAAAATTTATTTATTTTTGTCTCAAAAGTAAGATTATTTTGCTAAATTAAATATGTATAAAACACGTAAATAGTCATTGGAAAGAAAAATTGTAATTAAAGGATTAAATCCTGCCGAATTATTAGGGGTAAGAAATGCTAAACTAAAGCATCTTCAATCTTATTTCCCAAAGTTGAAAATTGTCGCCAGAGGAAATGAATTAATGCTTTATGGTGATGAAGAAATTATGGATGAATTTGAAAAAAAATTCAACTTGATTCTACGCCATTTCCACAAATATAACCGACTGACTGAAAATAACATTGACAATTTGATGCTATCCGATGGGGATGAACTTTTAGAAAAAGATAATGGAAATGAAATTTTAGTTCATGGAAATCATGGAGCTAAAATTACAGCACGGACAGTCAATCAGAAAAAATTAGTGGATTTAGTCCATAAAAATGATATGGTCTTCGCTGTAGGCCCCGCCGGTACAGGGAAAACATATACGGCAGTTGCTCTTGCGGTACAAGCATTAAAAGCCAAACAGGTTAAACGAATCATATTAACTCGCCCTGCTGTAGAAGCCGGTGAAAATTTAGGTTTTCTTCCCGGTGATATGAAAGAAAAGTTAGACCCCTATATGATGCCATTGTACGATGCTCTAAGGGACATGATTCCTTTGGAAAAATTGGCAGACATGATTGAATTAAACATTATTGAGATTGCTCCTTTGGCCTTTATGAGAGGGAGAACATTAGATAAAGCTTTTGTGATTTTAGATGAAGCACAAAATGCAACGGTAATGCAAATGAAAATGTTTTTAACCCGTATGGGAATGACCGCTAAGTTTATCATTACCGGAGATATGTCTCAAGTTGATCTAAAACGGGGAGAACGCTCAGGTTTGGCTTATGCACTTGATATATTAAAAGATATAGAAGGTATTGGAATTGTTCGAATGGGGAAATCGGATGTAATTCGACATAAATTAGTTAAACGAATCATTGATGCTTTTTCAGAGGCAGAAAAAAATGAAGAAAAAAATGACCAAAGCACTAACAAACGCTAAATTTCAATTTAAAGGACAGAAAGACGTATATCATGGAAAAGTAAGAGATGTATATACCCTAGACAATGGTCTACTTGTCATGGTAGCATCTGATAGAATCTCTGCTTTTGACCATATTTTACCTAAAGGTATTCCTTTTAAAGGGCAAGTGTTAAATCAAGTTGCCACAATGTTTTTAGAAGCAACTAGAGACATTGTTCCTAATTGGTTATTAGCTACTCCCGACCCATGTGTTGCTGTAGGGCATGCTTGTGAACTAATACGCGTGGAAATGGTTATACGAGGATATTTGGCAGGACATGCTGCAAGAGAATATAAAACCGGAAAACGCGAGTTATGTGGTGTACCATTACCTGAAGGAATGAAAGAAAACGATAAATTTCCAACTCCAATCATTACTCCCGCAACAAAAGCTGAAGAAGGACATGATGAAGACATTTCAAGAGAAGAGATTATCTCTAAAGGCATTGTCCCTGAAGACATTTATATTCAACTGGAAGAATATACACGTAAATTATTCCAAAGAGGGACAGAAATGGCAGATAAAAGAGGGTTAATTTTAGTCGATACAAAATATGAATTCGGAATAAAAGACGGTAAAGTGATGCTCATCGATGAAATTCACACCCCTGATTCTTCTCGTTATTTTTATAAAACCGGGTATGAAGAGAGACAAAAAAAGGGAGAACCTCAAAAACAATTGTCCAAAGAATTTGTTCGACAATGGCTAATTGAACATGGATTTCAAGGTTTAGAAGGACAAAAAATACCTGATATGCCGGATGATTTTGTTCAAACAGTTTCCGATAGATATATTGAATTGTACGAAAAAATTACAGGAAAAAAATTCATTAAAGCAGATACGGAAAATATTGAAGAACGTATCCAAAAAAATGTAAATAATTATCTGGAGTCAATTAAAGTATCTTAATAACAAAAATGAGTCAATGTAACTTTTACTACATTTAAACATAAAAACATCATTTATTTTTGTCCTAAAATCTAAAACATATAAGATATGACAATTGTAGATGTTAGAACACCTGGGGAATTTATGGGGGGACATGTTCCCGGATCAATTAATATCCCCTTACAAGAAATTGTACAACGAGAAGAAGAAGTGATGAGTTTGCCTACTCCTATTATCTTTTGTTGTGCTTCCGGTAATAGAAGTGGACAAGCAACAATGTACTTCAAGCAAAAAGGATTAGAATGCGAAAATGGTGGAGGATGGATGGAAGTCAACGCACAAGTAAATCGTTAAACTTTTCTTTCGTTAAAAAAACAAAAAAGCAACTCTATTGAGTTGCTTTTTAAACATAACCTAACCT
>JALWLM010000287.1 GCA_027084145.1 Crocinitomicaceae bacterium
GATAAACACCATGTCCTAAATTAACAATATGCCGTTTATTTTTGAACGAATTTAACATTTTTATTGTCATATTTTCAATATCCTTATGTGAAGCATACAAAGCGCAAGGATCAAAATTCCCTTGTAAAGTTTTATTTTCGCCTACAATATCTCTCACTTTTGTAATATCTGTATTCCAATCTATCCCTATCGTTTCACAAGTTGTTTTTGCTAATTTAGGAATACTCCCTTGTGCTCCTTTTGCAAATAGAGTTATCGGTACTTCCTCTATTGCTTCTGCAATCCTTCCTAAATATTTTAAACCAAACTCTTCGTATTGCTCATTTCCTAAAATTCCCGCCCAAGAATCAAATACTTGAACCATATCTGCTCCTGCTTTTATCTGTGCTTTTAAATATTTAATGGTCACATCTGTAATTCTACTTAGCAAGTCATGTGCCAAAACAGGATTTGTATATAAAATTTTTCTTGCTTCTGAAAAAGTCTTTGAGCCTTGACCTTCGGTCATATAACAAAAAATAGTCCACGGTGCTCCTGCAAAACCTATTAACGGAACTCTCCCTGATAGGCCTTTTTTAGCCAAATGAATTGCTTCGAACACATACCCTAACTTATCCTCTACATCAAAGTCTATATTCGCATATTTTTCTAACTCCACTTGAGAACGAATTGTCTTTTCAAACCAAGGACCTTTTTTTTCTATCATTTGATATTCAAGTCCCATTGCTTCAGGTACAACTAAAATATCAGAAAAAATAATTGCTGCATCAACATCTAAAATATCTACCGGTTGAATGGTTACTTCCGCAGCCTTTTCGGGAGTTTCTACCAATTCTTTAAAACCCGACAACGCTCCTCTTACTTCTCTATATTCCGGAAGTATTCTTCCCGCTTGTCGCATTAGCCAAACAGGATAACGCTCGATATCTTCTCCACGAGCAGCTCTTAAAATTAAATCATTATCAAATTTCATGTCAACAAATATAGCTATTTATATTTACCAATGAATTCCATGCTGTCCGGTTATTTTTAGGTATTCATTTGCTTTTGAAAAATGTTTACACCCGAAAAAACCTCGATGAGCTGATAATGGTGAAGGATGAACCGTCTTCAATATTAAGTGATTTTTATCATTAACATTCATCGCTTTTTGTTGAGCTTTAGATCCCCAAAGCATGAAAACAACATTCTTTTTTCTTTGATTGATTTGTTCTATAACTGCATCGGTAAACAACTCCCATCCTTTATTTTGGTGACTTCCTGCTTCCCCTTCTCTAACCGTCAATACCGTATTTAATAATAAAACCCCTTGTTTTGCCCAATCTGATAAATCAGGATGTTCTTTCTTAATTCCCAAATCGCTTTCCAATTCTTTAAAAATATTCTGTAAACTCTTAGGAAAAGGACGAACCCCTTTCTCTGCAGAAAAACAAAGCCCATGCGCATGACCTTTGGTTGGATAAGGGTCTTGTCCTAAAATAACAACTTTTACTTTATCGAAAGGACATTCATTAAAGGCTCTGAAAATTTGATTTCCTTTAGGAAAAATACGCCCGGGATAACATCGGTATTCTTCTTTAACAAATTGAACTAAATTAGAGAAGTACGGTTTTGAAAATTCATCCTTCAATATTGTTTTCCAAGAATCTTCTATTTTTACATCCATATTTTATCTTTGCCACAAAAAGCTCTACGAATATATAAATATATTATACTTTTATTCTATGAAACTTAAAGTAATTGTTGTTTTTATTTTATCAATTATCATCTCTTCTTGCCAAACAGAAGAAATAAAAGAACCGAAAAAAGTAGAACAAAAAAAAGAGAGTCTTGAAACAAAGATTAAACATCACGTCGAAACGATGCTTTCTATTCCTGCAACGGAAAATTATCGTTTACAGATATATACAGAGCATCTCAACGCTGATGATAGTCTTGATAGAATCATCACCGTTAATCGACTGGAACTTGCAAAAAATGAAGCTATAAAAAAAGAGAGACTCGCTAAATCTGCGGCAACCGGTTTTCCCGGACGCTATAACTTTTTTTTCTTTCTAGACGGAAAAACAGGGGAGTTTTCGCCTGCAATCCCCGTTCCATCCAGTGCTATGGCGGAATTAGATGTTTCTTTTGAAAATATCATTACAAATAGCTATAAAGATATTCTAGTCGATTTTCGTTTAGACAATGCTTGTTTTAGACGCTTTTTTACTTTTTTAAAAGGAGTACCGAAAGAAATGTTTGAAACTATGATTTTCGATGGATTAGGAGAGAAAGAAAATGAAGCTTATGTTATTCGATATGATGAAGGTTCGTACTCTTTAGCAAAAGACATCCTTATTTATAAAGGAAAACTAGAACAAACGGAATTTGAAAATCCTATGGATGTATTTACATACAAACCTAAAATTGATTCTACGGATCAACTACTTAGAAGATGGTTTTTTAATGTTTCGGATTACAAATACTACACAAAAAAAGATTAAGGTTCCTACAGGGTAAGTCTAATTGCCAATCTAAAATTTCTTCCCTGAGCAGAAATACCCGATCCGAAAGTACGGTAAAGTCGGTTGGTTATATTCTCTACCCCTGCAGTTAAAGAAAGCTGTGATTTAACATAGTACAATACTTTAAAATTAAGCGTGTACCATTCCGGAGTATAATTTCGACCTAATTCATCTTTAGCATAAACCAAATCATATCGTTCAAGAAGGGGAAGATCTTCATACTCCATTTCAGCTTGATAATTAAAGTATAAAACCATCTTTAACTTCCGCTTTTGATAACTTAATTCTGAACGTAAGAAAAAAGGCATTATGTGTGGTTTCGGAAAATAACGGGCGCTATCTATATTCCATTCATATCCTTTTTGATAATTGAGATAAGCAGAAAAAGAGAAATTCTTTGAAAAAAAATAATTCCCTTGAAATTGTGCTCCGTAAACATAAGCATGACTTCCATTTTGTAAAGCCATTACTCTACTCATTTGTCCATCATAAAAAATACTATCCTGTCCGTTGTAAGTATAAAAATCCCGTACAATCGCATTTTTTAAATAAGTCCCATAAATTGTTGTCTCTATTTTCAATTGATTCCCATAATATTTTACAAAACCAAAATCTACATTATAGGCATATTCAGGTTTTAAATGAACATTAGGCACAATTACTGTTCCCGGTTCAGAATCAAAAACTTTTCCTAAATCATCAATATTTGGAGCTCTAAAACCTGTAGATAAATTCATGTAAACTCTTAAATCTTTATTAGAGTTAAAAATCATTCCTAACTGCCCGTTAAGTGCATCATTTTGATTTTCAAACGACACCTCCGGATATGGAAATAAAGTAGTATCAAACTTAGCTGAAGCATAATAATAATTATACCTTACACCTGAATTTAATGTCCATTTCTCATTAAAATATTTACGAACAGAAAAATAACTTCCTAAAGAATTCCAATGGCTACCATTAGGATAGCGAGGTAATATATCCTGTTGTCCTCCATTATGTATGTTTTCTTTATAAGCTCTTGAAAAAATATCATTGTCAATTACCTCAGCCCCACACGTTATTAAAACATCATTTTTCAAATTCTTTTTTAAATCTAAATTCAACGAATATGCATTTACTTTTTCAAAACGTCTTCGGATATATGCGCTCCCTGTATTCCTGTCATGCCTGCTTTCCTTAAACTGTTGAAATAC
>JALWLM010000288.1 GCA_027084145.1 Crocinitomicaceae bacterium
AATAAACTGTATCTACAAGGGATTTTAAAAATAAAATCAGTTGTTCTTTCTCTTTTTTAGACAAATGTATTTCTATAATCGATGAATCTTGATTGAAATGTTTTCTACCTCCTGACAAATAGTGATTAACAACATCCTCTAAGGTTTTCATACTACCGTCATGCATATAAGGAAAAGTTATAGAACAGTTTCTCAGCGATGGAACCTTAAATTTTCCGATATCACTAGAATCTCCGGTTATACGAAAACGCCCTTTGTCTGAATAAAAGGAATAAAGGCCATTATTCTTGGCTTGATAATTTGTAAAATGTGGAGCCGGATGGCATTTTACACAAAACAATTTAGTTGAAAATAATCTCCATCCCTTCAACTCGTCTTCTGTTAAGGCATCTGAATCTCCTTGTAGATAATACGCATCAAAGCGGCTGCCTTTTGAGTTTAATGTTCGTTCATAAGCTGAAATACTTTGAGCAAGAACATAGGGGTCAAATTTCCTATTAAAAAGCTTTAATGACATATTATTGTAAAGACTGTCTTTTTGCAAACGCAACATTATATCCCTTACAGATGTTCCCATTTCATTAGAATCTGTAATAGGAACAAAAACTTGTTCTTCAAGTGAATGAACAGCAAGATCAAACATTAAATGCGGAACCTCTGAAACATTGAGTAGTGATGGCGTATTTCTTCGTGCTCTCTTACCTTTTATGCCTTTAGAAAAAGTACTTGTGTCCGCAAAAGCTAATTCTGGAATATGACAGGAAGAGCAAGAAATAGTAGAATCTTGTGATAAACGTTTATCAAAAAACAAGCGTTTCCCCAATCGAATGATTTCTTTTTCCCTTTCTTCCTTTGAAGTATCCTTTATTATTGGTTCTTCAGAGCAACTGAACAAAATCAAAAAGCAAACAAAAAGAAGACACCTAAACAATTTATTTTTTTGATGCAATATACAAAATTTCATTGGGATCCAAACGATAACGATCAATCTGTTCCTTCGAATAATAATAAGACATATGAAACTCTTTTACATCAAACCCTGCCTCCCTTAACCAATCAGGATAATCTCTTCCAAATAATCTAACATGATCTTTTTGCCAAAAATGTTTTTCTCTTTCCTTCGGAGATGTAATTGTGGGATCTTCATATGTCTTTTCCAATGAAAAATCTTGAGGTACTTGCATGATTCCATATCCTCCGGGGGCCATTACTCGATATAATTCCCGCATACATTGTTTAGCATCATTGACATGTTCTAATACATGATTACAAAACACGACATCAAATCGATTATCTTCCAATGGAATATCATGTAAATCAAAATGTAAATCCGCTATTGGGGAAACTAAATCACCTGTCAAATATTCTAAGTTTCGTTGTTGCTTGAATCGTTTATGAAAGCATTGTTCAGGCGCTATATGTAACACTTTTTTAGGCTTTTTAAAAAAATCTGAATAATCTCTAAGGTATAGCCACATTAAACGGTGCCTTTCTAATGTTAAATCATAAGGACATAAAACATTTTCTCTATGGGCAACATCCGAACCATAAGACAAGAAAGATGAAAAACTTTTCTCACAAACGGGACATTCTACTTTATTTCCTTTATATAATAAAGGAGCAATCCACTTAAACGGATAACTTAAACGTATCAATAGTGGTCTTGGAAGTTTATTTAATAAGAATTTATATACACCTTTCATCATCTATCAAAATCTATTGGTCCCAAAAGTAATGTTTTGACTTTATATTCAACATAAAAAATTAAGTTTTTGGTGTAAAATTTGCTTTTATGAAAAATAAATTTACTTTTGCCGAAAATTATAATACTATGTACTGGACATTAGAATTAGCTTCATACTTGGAGGACGCCCCTTGGCCTGCTACAAAAGACGAATTAATTGATTATGCAATTCGAACAGGAGCTCCTTTGGAAGTTGTTGAAAATCTTCAAGCAATTGAAGACGAAGGGGAACAATATGACAATATTGAAGAAATATGGCCGGATTATCCTTCCAGGGAAGATTTCCTGTTTAACGAAGATGAATATTAAAAATGAAAAAATCCCGACTTTGTCGGGATTTTTTGTTATCATTAAACATCAATGAATTTTTTAGGACATCTCTATTTTTCAAATAACAATCATGCTCTAATGCACGCCAATCTATTTGGCGATTTTGTCAAAGGAAGTGACTTGTCAAAATACCCTGCTGATATACAAAAAGGAATTATTCTTCATAGAAAAATTGATGATTATATCGATCAACATCCAACAATCAACAAATTGAAACATAAACTTTCAAAACAGCTTCCTAAAATAAACAGTATAGCCATTGACTTATACTTTGATTATTTATTAGCTATACATTGGTCAAAATACCACTCGAGTCCTCTTTCAGAATTCATCAATCAATTTGAGAACTCTCCTCTGGATAAATATTACAATAAACATCCTTATTTTAAATTAACTATCAATAAAATGAAGGAGAATAAATGGTTACATTTTTCCGACTCCATTTATGGATTAACAAAATCATGTGTCGGTGTCTCAAAAAAAATTTCTTTTGAAAACAATCTCTCTCAAGCGCCGATTATCTTCTTTGAACATAGAGAATCAGTTCAAAATTATTTTTTCGAATTTATGACAAAGGCTATTCCTTTTTTTGATAATTATCACCTGAATTTTAAAAATTAAAATCTCTTATCTTTTCCTTTTTTAGTATATTGCAATCAACGAAACCTGCAAAACTATGGTAAAATACAAACTGCTCTTTCTTTCTTTTATATTTCTCACAGGGTGTGTTATGGAGAACAAGAAAGGAAATATAGATACTTTTAGAAGAAATAGTGTTTCGATTGATTTACCTGAAATTTTAAAAAAAGGAAAACTCACTATCCTTGCAGAAAACAGTTCTACATCTTTTTTCTATTATAAAGGAAGAAAAATGGGATTCGAGTATGAACTCTTAAAACTTTTTGCAAATGAAATAGGTGTTGACCTTGATGTAAAAATTATTAAAAATCTTGACAGTATCATTCCTCATCTAAATAATGGAGTAGCTGATCTTATTGCTTGTAATTATACAATCACCAGAAAACGTTTAAAAACAATTGATTTTTCTATCCCTTTCATCAAAACACATCAAGTTTTTGTACAACGAAAACCCGAAGGATGGAAAAAAATGGATAAAAAAGAATGGAAGCAAAAAGTGATTCAATCAGTAAACGATCTCGCCGGTAAAAAAATCACCGTGTGGAAAAACTCCAGCTATTATCAACGTCTTTTACATCTTCAAGAAGAAATAGGAGACACCATATATATTGATACTGTTGACGGAACCATTGGCGGAGAAGAATTAATTGAAATGGTTGATTTGGGAATGATTGATTACACGATAACAGAAGGTTTAGTTGCTAAAGTAAACCAACAATTTTATAAAAACATTTATACGGAACTCCCTATATCTTTTGAACAAAATATTATATCTGTTTCACATGATGATCAACATATCTTTCATGTTCACCAAATTACACTAGGGTGAACTACCCAATCGCTAAAGACGATTGGGCTTCCTGTTTATGAAATTGTTGAAATGAATAGAATATTTTTATTGTGTAAAAAAATAACAAAGTAAACAAATAATCAATACAAATCAAAAACCTAAAAATTCTCCAACTTTACTCTCCAAAATCAAA
>JALWLM010000289.1 GCA_027084145.1 Crocinitomicaceae bacterium
ACTGATAAACAAAAAGAGCAGTTGTGAATGGCTTTCAAATTGTTATTTTTGTAGATAATTCGCAACAAGAATCTAAACAAAAATCTATTGAACAAAGTTGTGAATGGCTTTCAAATTGTTATTTTTGTAGATAATTCGCAACATACCACGTCTTAAATGACTGGTATGCTGTGAGTTATCTTTATTTTTTAAAAATAAAAAAATAATAGAGTTGTTAAAATAATTCTAATTGTTGACTGGGTTTTTCCGGTTCTATTGGTTTCTGACCGTGATAAATTTCCATCATTCCAAATTGTTTATCGGTAATACGCAAAATACCTATTTTTCCATATTTAGGTAAAATATTTTTTATCCGTTTTATATGTATATCGGCATTTTCACGACTGGCGCAAAATCGCATATAAATGGAGAATTGAAACATACCAAACCCATCATCTATTAGTGCTTTACGAAATTTTGATGCTGCTTTTCTATCTTTTTTAGTTTCAGTAGGTAAGTCGAAAAAAACAAGTATCCACATGCTTCGGTATTGATTTAAACGTGAAAATTTTTCATTCATATATACTTTTTTATTTATTATTGATAAACCGGATAAAGTATTTTCCTTCGTATTCCTGCAAAACATTCGTATAATGAATTGGTAGTTCGGCTCATAGCGATTAATAGAGGACTTTTTTTGTTGTCAATAATAACATCTATTGTAGTTATCGATGCTAATTGTGTTTCTATTTCACTGTTTAGTTCATGATAATTAGCTTTATTATCTAGAATATTCAATACTATTAAATCTACATAAGGACGATAGGGTTCCATAATGTCATCCGCAAGGCAATAAGCGTTGTATTTATTTTTGTGATAAATACCAAGTGTAGGTAATAACCCGCTGGATATAAGAGCTCTTGCTGTTATTGAACGAAGTATGGCATATCCGTAATTGAGTAAATTGTTGGGAGGTTCACCGAATCGTGAACGTGAAAAATGAGGTAAATTAAAGAGGTTTTGCCAATAATAAACAGCTGCTCTTGATTCATGATTATGCTTGTCACCACTAACAACATCTTTTGCCCATTGGTACATATTTTTAACCGGCACATTACGTTCGGCAAGTAATGCGGCTTGGTTGATAATTTTTGCTTGAACGGTTTGTTGCCACAAGTTTTTTTTTAACGGTAAACCGGCTTTTATTTGTTTTCTAAATCGTTCACTTTGTTCGGAATGTCCGTTGAGCGGCATTATTAGCCCTACGGGTAAATGTTGGTTGTTGCAATGGATAACGGCTACATTGTTTAGCGTAAGTTGTTCAAGTAGTTTGTTGGTAATGGTTATTTGCGGATGTTCCAAAATAACAACTCCGATATCTTCAATAGGCACGGTGCGTTTGTTTTCTGCAGGAAATTCTTTTAGCCGTTTGGCTTTAGGTGTTTTATTTAGGTCATTATCAGGGTAAGTGACAACCAGTTGTTTATTTTTGGTGCTTAAATATACAGGGTTGGCGAAAAATAAGGTACGTTTTATCATAGTCTGTCTTTTTTGATTTTTTAAACATACTAGGTTTTCAAAACCTAGTAGGTTTGGCTGTAGGTTTGATAGTAGGTCTGGTATTCCGGAAGTTTAAATTCAATCGTCATCGACTATCAAATCCTGTATAAGTTCTATATTTATTTTTTAGTTTCATGGATATATTTAAAATTCTCTACCGTATCAAATAGTTCTATAACAGCATCTCTTTCAAGCAGTGTAGGTTTTATGGAAATTAAAGCTTTGTAAGATGAAAATTGATATTCCGAAAAATCAGTTATATTGTGATGACTTGGATTCGTATTGATGTATATAATCAGGTTTCGTAAATAATCTTCATTTTCTATACGTATTCTTTTCGGATGTTTTTGAAATAAACTGCCTGTGCGGTTGTATTTTTTGTTAAAAGCTTTGGTATAAGCATTAAATAAATTGGAAAATGCTTGGTAAATGATTGTTTTGCCTGCTTTTACATTTTCGGGTAATAGATGTTCATCTTTTCTTCTTAACAGTAAATGAAAATGATTGGGTAGTAAACAATAACTGTAAATATTTGCTATGGAAATAAGGTATTTTTTCATTAAACTTAAAAAATAGTAATAATTATCATCTTCAATAAAGATGTTTTCTTTATTGTTACCTCTATTGTAAAAATGGTAGTAATAAGATGGTTTTAAGGGTTGTAGTTTCATCTTTTCGCTTTTTGCGTTTGTAAATTAAGTCCTATCAGACCTACTAGGTTTCTGAAACCTAGTAGGTCTTGATACAGAAACCTAGTAGGTCTTGGTTATAGCAGGTCTGACAACACCTGTTATATTCCCTAAACGGTCAATTTTAAGTTTCCAGCATCTCGATTTTATCTGATATTTGTTATCAATAGTATTTTGGCTTTTGTTATTAGATCCTACTTCATTATTTTTAACAGGAAAAGCGTAATAGTTTGGTGTACATTCTAGTTTATCTTGTGTTGTGCTTACCATTTTATAAACTCTATTCACTTGCTCTTTGGTTAGGTTATTAAAATCAACCAAACTTGGATTGTTTACTTCTTCATCCGTAGGTACATAAACTAAATCGCCGGGGGATAATGAGAATAAAAATTTACCCTTTTCATGCTTTACAGGTATTGGTGTTCTTTCTTCTTTAGGTAAATGTGCAACCGATTTTTGATGCGCTATAACCTCGTTTAACGGAACGGTTTCAAATTCTCTTTTTTGTTTATCCTCGTCCCAATAAATGGTAAAGTAAAGGTTGGTTCCACTTTCAGCTTCTCCAAATTTCTTTTTATTTATTTCTTTTTTGTTACCAAGTTGAAATTTTTCGGAAGAAGCTTCTGCAATCGGTAACTTATAAACAGGGATTTTACGTTTTTTATTAAACTCATCAATCCCCTCAATTGAAAACGCTTTATTAATATCGTAATCATTTTCTTTAAGATGTTTCAATAAACTGTTCCTAATATTTAAATCAGAAACTTTATTTATAAATTTAATCGCATCTTCTGTTTTTTTAATTCCACCTTGGCCTCTGTTTGCTAAATCCAAAATTGGTTTTCTCTTTCTATATCTGACTTGTGGAATATTAAAAACGCAAAATTTTATTTCTTGTCCTTTTTCGTCAATCAACGGGTTCTTTTTTAATTCCTTTTTAGTTTTTCCAACAGAACCGAATTGAAGAAATTTTTCCTCTACTTTTTTTCTTATGAACCGATCAACAATAAATTCTCTTTTACCTACATTTTTTGCTATTTCCAAAACAGAAAAACTATATTTCTTTTCTCCATAAGGTAAGGGTGCATGCAATGGTTTCCTGATAGCCCAGTTATCGCCTTTGATTTGTTTTACCAATTTCTTTTTATATGTGCCGTCGGATTGTTTTACATATTTCCAATAATGGTTGGTGGCTTTATTGATTACTCGTATATTTTGCTTAAAGGAAATTATTGTTTTTTCCAGTGCATTTAAAGCTTCTACCGGAAATGACGGCCAAGGTTTTAGAAATTCTTTGGCTACTTTTCTTTTTTCACCGTTTTTTTCAATTTCTTCTATTTTACGCAACTTGGAAACCAAACTGTAATTTTTCCGTTCGCTGTTTAACGAATTAATGTAGTTTACGTGGTTACGTGTGCAGCAAGCAATTACCAA
>JALWLM010000290.1 GCA_027084145.1 Crocinitomicaceae bacterium
ATATAAGAACGAACATGTGCTTTAAAACTATCTGTTTTAGCTCTTAGTTCATCATCAGATAAAGATTTAAACTCTTCTTGAAAAGCATTTGTTTTATCAATAATCGGTTGATATTTTTTTCTATCTTTTGAAGATTTATCTCCGAATAATTTTTGAAATATTTTAAGTGCCATTTGAATTTTAAATTTGGAGCGTAAAGATAGTAAAAACCTTAGTGAAAACAGTTGAATTATCGATATAAAAACAAAAAAGAATTATCTTTCGACTAAATTAAAGTGGAAATAGGAAATTAAAAATATAAATATGGAAGTTAAAGATTTGAAACCAATAGAGATATGGCAAAATTTTGCAGCTTTAAATGCGGTTCCCAGGCCTTCTAAAAAAGAAGATAAAGTCATCCAATTCATGCTTGATTTCGGAAAGTCGTTAGGGTTGGAAACCTATAAGGATAAAATTGGGAATGTCATTATTAAAAAACCTGCTACAAAGGGAATGGAAGACAGGAAAACAGTGATTTTGCAGTCGCATTTGGATATGGTGCACCAGAAAAATAAAGAAACTGATTTCGATTTTGATACGCAAGGGATTGAGATGTACGTAGATGGGGATTGGGTAAAAGCAAGAGGAACCACTTTGGGTGCGGATAATGGAATTGGAGTTGCGGCTATTATGGGAATTTTAGCATCAAATGAGATAGAACATCCTCCTATTGAAGCTTTATTTACCATTGATGAAGAGACGGGAATGACAGGAGCGATGGAGTTGGACGGTTCATTATTGTCAGGAGAGATTTTATTAAACTTAGACACGGAAGATGAAGACGAACTTTCAATTGGTTGCGCCGGAGGAATAGATACTAATACTTTGTATGAATACAAAGAAATCGTATTAGATGGTGATTATCAACTATTTGAAATTTCTATTAAAGGTTTGTTAGGAGGACACTCGGGTATGGATATTGACAAAGGCAGGGGGAATGCGAATAAATTGATGAATCGTATTTTCATGGCTTTATTGGATGAAAAAGTCGATTTTTATCTAGTAGACATCGATGGTGGAAGTTTAAGAAATGCAATACCAAGAGAATCTTCTGCAATGCTTGCTGTAAATTCTAAATCTGTAAATGAATTTAAAGAAGTTTTTGAGAAGAGAGCAAGTGAATTGAGAGAGGAATTTCGCAGTATTGAAAAAGAGATGGAAATTCATTTGAAAGAAAAAGAAAAATCAAAAGAAATTAAGGCAGTAGAAAGAGAAGAAGGTGAAAAAATCATTCGCTGTCTGCAAGCCGTGTTTAACGGTGTATTTCGAATGAGCCCGGATATTGAAAATTTAGTAGAAGCCTCATCTAGTTTGGCAAGGGTAATTGTTAAAAACGGAAAGTTTGAAACGCAATCTTTACAACGATCCAGCGTGGAGTCCAGTAAAAAAGATGTAGCCGACACCGTAAAATCCGTATTTGATTTAATCGGAACAGAGGTTGTTCAAGGAGGAGGATATCCGGGATGGCAGCCTAACAAGGATTCTGAAATTCTAAGTTTGATGTCTAAACTTTATCAAGAAATGTTTAAAGAAGAACCTAATATTAAAGCTTGTCATGCAGGTTTAGAGTGTGGGATTTTATTACAGCATTTGCCTAAAGCAGACACCATTTCTTTCGGTCCCAATATTCGCGGAGCGCATTCTCCCGATGAAAAATGTCAAATTTCCTCGGTGCAAAAGTTTTGGGATTTTTTATTGGAGGCATTAAGAAATATCCCAAAGAAGTAAGAACTTATTGTTCTATTGGTCCGTTTTTGAATTGTACTTTTGATTCTTTTTTCTTTATGTTAGGGAAGAAGTATTTTAGTTCGATACCGAAGAAAGATCCGTTTACCGGGGCTTCCATGACTCTGACAAAAGAGGAGGTAGCGTATTCGTAAACTCCGTAGAGTCTGAAAATGTCAGAAACAGGAACTCTAGCGGTTCCTCCCAAGTAAATATATCCGTCTTTTTTGCTACGGTATTCAAAACCTAAACTAGCGGATAAATCAAATCCTAATTTATTTTTCGGTGCAATTCCAAAGTGACGGAATTCATGTTTTTTTACCGGTTGATTGACAACGCCTATACTTGTTGGAGAAATAGTAAAATTCGCTCCTAATGTGGAATTCATAAATAATTGTTGATCTAATTGAATATAAATCATACCGTGAAGAGGGATATCATATTGTATAAATGTTAAATCGTTCTCATCTTGGATTGAAGAGTCAGGCATTGATATCGATAAATCAAATTGTCTTTGAGTATAATTGATACCTGTTTCGATGGAAATGAGTTTAGTGATTCCAATTCTTACGACGCCTCCAATTGAATATCCTGCTTTTTGTGTTAATGTAGAGATGAAAGCAATGGTATCAGATTTTAAAATGGTCGTTTTTTCTCCAATAAATTTTCCCGGAAAAAGAGGCATGACTCTAACAACAAAATGAAGAGGGACTTGTTGTTTTGGTTTTATTTGTCCCCAACAAGAAGTAAGGGATAAGAAAAAAATAATAAAAAAGAGAATAGATTTCATGGTGTTTTTAGAACGAAATGATATGTGATTTATTCTTTCAAAGATACTATTTATTTCATTTCTTATTTTGATCTGATAAGTCCAAAGATTGATTTACTTGTTCCAATTTCTTTTGTTGTTTACAGTACCCGATAATGGCGAGTGTAAGAACAATCGCAGAAAATAGCATTAGACCATAACGGAAAATTTTAAACGGTATAAGTGGCTTTTTGTGTTTTGCTTCTACCAGATAATTTATTTTTTCCGCTTTCTTAAAATGATTTTTATGTATGGCAAAAAGATAGATGATTCGGGTTTTTAATTCCTCTTGGTCTTTTTCGTAAGCAATATTGTTTTTTTTCAACGCTTCTTCAAAAGATTTCGCTCGATCAATATCAGGGAAACGAAAGACGACATAGTCATCATTACTTGGATGTTTCACGTAATTGATGAGTCCTAAATCTAAAGGATGATCTACCGGGTTATCCATTCTGTATTGTATTCTAAAGGTTTTCGATGTGCTTTAGGCCATTCTTCCAAATCAGGATATCCTATATAAAATAAGGCTAGACATTTATCTTTGTCACCGATACCCAAAAATTCATTCATCTCTTTAGAGTAAATAAGAGGAGGGCTAGCCCAGAAACCACCCAGACCGTAAGCTGTACAAGTTAAATGCATGTTTTGTATGGCGCAAGCAACAGCTTCAATTTCTTCAATTTCTTTGATGATTTCCTCCTCTTGGCGTTTCATCCAAACGGCAACTACCGCAGATGCTTTCAAAGGTCGTGTTAACAGCATGGCCAGTTTTTTGTCGTTTTGTTTTTCTTTAGGAGTTAATTTTAGATATGTTTTTCCTAAGAAATCTGCTAAAATTTGTCTCCCTTCTTCCATAAAAACTTTAAAACGCCAAGGTTGTGTGTTGCCATGTGTTGGAGCCCAAATGGCATTGTTTAAAATCAATTCGATTTGTTCTTTTTGTACTTTTCTATTACTAAATTGTTCAGGGTAAATTGTTCTTCGGTTTCTTATTAGTTCTGTTATTTCAGAAAGATTGTATTTCATTTTTTAAAAGTATTTGGGACAAATATAGAAAATTGATATTGATTCAACATTTTTT
>JALWLM010000291.1 GCA_027084145.1 Crocinitomicaceae bacterium
GTTTATTGTTGTATCTCATGATAGAGAGTTTTTAGATGATTTGACCTCAGTTATTTGGGAAATAGAAAACTCTAATTTAAGAGTACATCATTTTGAAGTCAAAGAGTTTCTTGCTCGAAAAATGGAGAAACTTACAATAACAAAAAAGTCGGATTCTCAAGTAAAAACAACAAAAAAAGAGGAACAACCGTCATCTTATCAAGAAAAAAAGGAGCTTAAAAAGCTAAGAAGTCGTTTGAAAAATAAAATCAATAACGCAGAGAAGAAAATATTAGAGTTGGAAACAAAATTGTCCGCTTTGAATCGGCAAATAGAAAATTTAGATTATTCTAATGAAAAGAAAGCTTATGAAATTTTAAATGATTATAAAATTTGTAAAGAAGAATTAGAAAGGGAAGAGCAAGTATGGGAAGAAGCTGTAACTGAATTAGAAAATATAGATTAGAAATATTTAGGAGTAATCATAAGAAATTGAGTTCATATAATTACTCCATCCATTGAATGTTTTTAAACGGCTACATTATTTTCTCTCAGAGCATCGTTTAATGATGTTTTTAAGTCGGTAGAAGCTTTTCTTTTACCTATAATTAAAGCACAAGGAACTTGAAATTCTCCCGCAGGAAATTTTTTGGTGTAAGATCCGGGAATGACAACACTTCTTTCAGGAACATATCCTTTAATCTCTACAGGTTGATCCCCTGTGACATCAATAATTTTAGTTGATTTTGTTAAAACTACATTGGCTCCGAGTACCGCTTCTTTTTTGATGTGAACCCCTTCTACAACGATACATCTGGAACCGATAAAAGCTCCGTCTTCTATGATAACAGGAGCTGCTTGAAGAGGTTCGAGTACTCCTCCGATTCCAACACCACCACTTAGATGAACATTTTTACCAATTTGCGCACAAGAACCTACCGTAGCCCAAGTATCAACCATTGTTTCCTCATCAACATAAGCTCCAATATTTACATAGGAAGGCATCATAATTACTCCCGGTGCTACGTAGGATCCATAACGGGCAATAGCATGAGGAACAACACGAACCCCCAATTCTTTATAGCCGGTTTTCAATTTCATTTTATCATGAAACTCAAAGGGACCTATTTCAATGGTTTCCATTTTTCGAATTGGGAAATATAAAACAACAGCTTTTTTCACCCATTCATTGACAATCCATTCACCATTGTCTGTCGGCTCAGCAACTCGCAATAAGCCTTTATCAATATCTTCAATCACCTGTTCAATAGCTTGAATTGTTTCTTTTTGATGAAGTAACTCTCTATTTTCCCAAGCTTGTTCTATAATTGATCTCATATATTTATTGTTATGTTACGACAAAATTAGTGATATTTGTAACATGGGAAAGATTCTAGCTATTGATTTTGGATTGAAAAGAACGGGACTTTCCATTTCAGATGAAATGAAAATGTTTGCATTTGGATTGGAAACAGTTGATTCTTCAAGTTTGATGCAAGTAACAAAAAAACTCGTTGAGAAAGAAAAAATAGATACGATTGTCATTGGACTCCCCAAACATTTAGACGGTAGTGACACGAATATTACCCAAAATGTTTATCTACTAAAAGATGCTTTAAAAAAAGAATTTCCGAAATTAGAAATCGAACTGTTTGATGAGCGTTTTACTTCTAAAATGGCGTCACAAAGTATTCATTTAATGGGAGCTACAAAAAAACAAAAAAGAGATAAAAAATTAGTAGATAAAATAAGTGCAACAATTATTCTTCAATCTTTCATAGAAAGGGAAACATAAAGAATGATTATATCTTATCGTTGATAGAAGGGGAAGAAATAAACGATTTCATTTTAAATAAAAATAAAACTCCAACATTTATCAGGAAACTGGCAAATAAAAGTAATGTGTCAAAGAAGGGGATGTTTTTTGAAGATAAAGCAAGACCTCCTTGTAAAAAGAGTAAAAATTCACTTAAAAATACGCCTAGTATAATTAACTTAATTGCACTTAAGGTAAGGTTGATTTTTGATAGAATTAACAATAATATGATAAATAAACTCATAAAACCTAAAGTGAACAAATGCAAGTATCCAATGATGAAATAAGATTTTAGTATTAGTGCTTTTTGCATGAAATAAGGAAAAACACTTACAAATTGTAAGAGAACTTTTAAATAAAATGAGGTTATTACAAATAATAGAAGAAACTTAAAAAAACGGCTTTTTAAATATTGATAGACCTTTTTTATGACATGCAATAAATAAAATAAAGAAATCAGTTGAAAAAAAGCGGTTGTAAAACCAATTAGATAAATATATGTTGGCATATCATTCCATAATAAAGAAAGAGAATAAGCGGGGATACAGGTTATCAATGTTAATTGATAAAACCGTTTTATATGAATTTGTTTTACTTGTATATTATTGTTTGTGATGAATTGAAAAAATAAACCGAAAAGGGTAAAAACAAAAAAACCGTTATATAAAAAATGTAGATAAAAATAAATAGCATTGTGATATAATGCTTGTTTTCCGAATTTAATGGAAATAAAACCGATGCTCCAAATAGCAATACTTGACAAAAAGTAGAAAAGAATACCGCTTTTAATAAATTTTGAAGCAATACAGGTTTTGTTTTTGAATAAAGATAAAATCTTCCATAAATAGAAGTAGCTGCTAATTAAAAATACAGATAAAAATAAAATGGAAAAAAAACGATAGCCTTGTAACGGGAAACTAATCAGTAAGCCTCCAATGGAAAACGTCATTAATATAAATAAACGTTTTAAAAGTTTTGAAGAGTTTACATGATGATTTAAGAAAATAGAATCTATCAGAGTAATCACCGCTAAAAATCCCCAACCTAAAAAAGCAACATGTGAATGTCCTTGTAAAAAATGTTTGTAAACAACAGGTATGAAATCTACAATCTTATACAGTCTTAAAAGTAATCCATATAATGCTGATAAAATAAAGAATATTACAGAGATTTTTATTCGCCCGGAAAATGTTAATTTATATTGAAAGTTAAACATAAATGACTACCTGTTTTTGAGCAATTAAATATCTATCACGGTATAAATTAGATAAATTTAAAATCAACTCTTCTATTTCGTTGTCTTCCTTCTTTAGTGGAATTACTATCTACAGGAGATCTTTCACCTTTGAAGTCAAAAATGAGTTTGTCTTCATTGATACCCTGTTTTTTAAAATACTCTACAATCGCTTTAGCTCGTCTTTTGGATAAATCATCATTATAAGAATGACTGCCATCCGAATCCGTGTGTCCTGTTACAAGGATACGTAAATCGCTGTGACCTTTAAGGATTTTTATCATTTTATCCAGATAATCATAATATTGGGGACGAATTTCAGCTTTATCATAGTCAAAATAGATCGGTTGAAAAGTAAAATTCTTACGTTCTAGTTCCCTGATTAGGGGAGCACTAAGCCCTTGGTTATAATCTCTAATGAAAATAGGAAACCAGGCATGATTAATTTCTTTTGAATTTTCCTTGACCAGTTTAAAGTCATCTTTAAAAAGAATAATTTCTCCCATTACTCTCTTGCAGTCGATAGCGACGTAATTTCCTTTGAGATATCCGTTGATTGAATCGTATGTTAATTGCGCTTTAATTCGGCACCATCGTAATCGTCTGTTATTGCTTTTTTT
>JALWLM010000292.1 GCA_027084145.1 Crocinitomicaceae bacterium
AGTTTTAACTCTTGTAGATGTTTTTGATGCATTGACTACAACGAGGGTGTATAGAGGTGCTATGAGCAAAGAGCAGACACTTTCTATTATGAAAGATATGAAAGAGAAGTTTGATCCGCTTTTATTTGAAAAATTTTTAAAATTTATGCAGGATTTTGATGTTATAAAAGAGAAGATGTTTGAACTTGAAGAGGATGTTAAAAAAGCTCTTAAAAATAATATATTCTTTATTGATCTTTTTACAAAAACTCTAAACCGTCAGGGACTTTTGGCTATGTTTAGAAAAAGTGCCGATTACGGTCTTTATGGAAGTTTAATAAAACTGAATATAAAACATTTTAAAGAGTATAACAAACTTTACGGAGTAAAAAAGGGAGATGAGTTATTAAAATATCTTGCAAAAAGGGTAAAAGAGGAGTTTAATGCTCTGGAATCTTTAGAAGAGCCCAAGGAAAAACTCTCTTTTCTAGCAAGAGTTGTGGCAGATAAATTTTATGTTTTATATTTAGGTAGAAGAGGGGATTTTTTGGAATATAAATTTCAAAAATTCTGCGAATCTTTTAAAGAGGCTGAAATTGAATTTGAGTTTTTGTTAAAAGATAAAAATTTATCTAAATTTAAAAATGAAATAGGTTATCTGATATGAAAATTTTAAAAAAATACAAAATTAAAACCAAAAGTGATTTGATTTTTGCTAGGACGGATCTTAAAAATTTCTTTAAAGATAAAAATTTTATTTTTAAGGAATTTTTTTTGTTGGCTGTTATGGAACTTGGGACAAATATTTTAAAATATGCCATAACAGGTGAAATGTGGCTTATTGAGTGGGAGGATTCTTTTGCACTTGCGGCTCTTGATAAGGGTAAAGGAATAAAAGATATAAAATGGGCTAAAGAAAAAGGAACTTCCACAGGAGGTTCATTGGGGCTTGGTCTTTATCAGCTCTCTCAAAGTGAAAGTTTTATGTTGGATATTTTTAGTTTTCAAAAAGATCCAAAAGGGACGGTGGTGCTTTTAAGGCCTAAAAAAGGATCTAATAAATTTTATTTAATAGATAATTATTTGGATTTACCTTACGGAGGCGATTTTGTTTTTAGTAAAGGTAAATTTTTAATTGTAGGGGATGTCAGCGGGCATGGAAAAATTGCAAATAGAACGGCTCAAAAAATAAAAGAGTTTTTTTTAAATGTTACTTTTTCTTGCGTACTTATTGACGACACATTAAAAGAGCTGCATGAATTTTTGCTTCATAACAATTTAAGAAGTGTTGTTTTAAGTGTTGTGGAAATTACTAAAAGCAGTGTAAGTTTATGTGGAGTGGGTAATTTAAATGTTTTTGTAAAAAACAGCGAAGGATTGAAGTATCTTACTTTTAAAGAAGGGGTGGTAGGAGAGGCTTTTTCGAGCTCTTCTAAATTTACTTTTAAAGAATATTCACAAATTTTTATTACGAGTGATGGAATTAATCAAAAATTAATGTATAATATTTTAAATAAAACCGATGATTTTTATTTAAGTGTAATAGCAGGAATTTATTTTGCCGGTGTTGATGACGATAAAACAATTTTAGGAGTAAAATATGGATCTTAAAAAAATTTTAAAAGATATTATTGAAAATGACAGTGAAAAATTAATCCAATATTGGATAGAAATGTTTAGCGATGAAGAAAAAGATGATGAATATAGATATTATGATGATTTTTTAGGTTTTTTTGAAGAGTGTGTTGAGGTGAATTTAGATCCAAATTCCGATGAAGCGGATGCGTTGGTTCATTTTCTTAAAAAAATCATTGAAATAAAAGGTGAAGATAAATTTTTTAATTTTAAAGACAGTGTTTATACATGTTATTTAAAAGTGCCTATTTTAAAAGATTTAGAAGAAAAAGGATATTTTAACTTTGATCTGGTTTCAAAAGTAACGCTGTTTTTTGAGAGTTTAACTTCAAAAATTATAGTTGATATTTTAAATCAAAACAGAGAAATTCAAGAAAGTGCAATGGATGAACTTGAAGAGAGAGAAGCTCCTATTAGTGAAATATGGGAAGGTGTTATTATGATTTCTATTGTGGGTACTCTTGATTCAAACAGGGTTTTAAAAATTATAGATAAAGTCCTTGAGAGACTTGAAAAAAATAATGTAGAAAATGTTATTGTTGATATAGGGGCGATTTACGATGTAAACAGTGAAGTAAGCCGCCAAATTATAAAACTTAACAATGCAGTACACTTTATGGGATCAAAAGTATATTTAACAGGAATTACTCCGTCTATTGCTAAAAGTTTGACTCATCTTGATATAAATTTAGGAGACGTAAAAACATTCTCAACAACAAAAAAAGCGATGGAGTTTATTCTTGGAAGTTAAAGGCATAATCAATGAAGACGGAGAAATAATAAGTGAATTGGATTTTTTAGATCAAAAATATTATGAAGATTATATAAAAGGCAAAAACTGCGTAAAAATAGAAGATAAATATTGGGCTGTTAAAAGTGGAAACAGATATATAATCGATGATTTTGACGGAATAGATAAATTTGAAGAAGAGCTTTCCCAAAAGGCAATGTTTGATCCGCTTACTAGATGTTTTAATAAAAAAGAGATAGAAATTTTAATAGAAAACAGTTTAAAAAACTATTTTAGATATGACGATCCTTTTTGTGTATTAATGCTTGATATAGATTTTTTTAAAAAAGTTAATGATACTTATGGACATTTAGCGGGAGATTTTGTTTTAAAACAAGTGGCTAAAACTATCCAAGAAGAGATTAGAGATAGCGATATTTGCGGAAGATTTGGAGGAGAAGAGTTTATAATTCTTTTGCCAAATACAAAAATAAGCGGGGCTATGAAACTTGCTTCTAGAATAAAAGAGAGTATTGAAAATCAAAAATTTAAATTTAACAATTATTTAATAAACATAAGCGTAAGTATTGGAATAACATCTCCTAGTAAAACAGATTCGATTTTTTCTTTAATAGAAAGAGTTGATAGGGCTTTATATGAAGCTAAAAAAAAGGGAAGGAATAGAATAGAATATAGGTAATTAAATTAATTTAATTCCAAGCCTGACAGGTCCGTGAGCACCAAAAACCAAAAAGCTCTCCACATCAGCCGTCTTGCTTGGGCCTGAAATAAATACACCGGGTGAATTTATATATTTCATAGCTTCGCTCATATCTTCTAATATTGAATTTTGATCTAAAATTATTGCTACATTTTCATTTAAGAAAAGCTCTTTTTTATATTCATCCAACCACACAGCCCCGTTTTCAGCCACTCCTAAGAGCGCTTTTGTTTGATACCATTCATCAGGAATTTCCTCTAAAATTTCTCCACCTGCTTTTTTTAGATTTTCTATAAATTTATCTAATTTTGTCATTTTTTCCCTTTTTAATACTTAATAAATCTCTCTTTTGGAATTATCGGCATTGCTTTATATTTGCTCCATTCACTCAATACTTTTTCAAGCAGAGGTTTTGGAGTAAGTCTAATTATTTTGCTAAAAATCTTAAACATAGTGGCTGAGTGCATAGATTCTTCGGCTATTTTAATTATAAAATTTTCGTTTGTAACATATTTTCTCATTTCTCTTAGTTGTTTTGAAAAAGGAATTTTAACAGGGCATATCATTTCACAGCTTCCA
>JALWLM010000293.1 GCA_027084145.1 Crocinitomicaceae bacterium
CTGTAAATCTAAATTTGCATACAATTTGTATGTTTGTAATTTTTCCGTGTATATCAGTGTATTTAATAGAAACATTATTAACTCTTATACTTGCATCCCAATCAGGCATGTTTACATCATCCAAACGACCTTTGGTTTCCGCTTTCAGACCTAATTTACCGGAGGTAACCATACTTTCATATCCCGATTGATAAAAAGTAGGAATTAAAGACAACAAATCTTTAAATTGAATTTTATTGGTGTTTAATTTAAAATCAAGCTCATCATGATCTTCAAACATTTCATAATAACCGTTAAGAGAACAATGTAATGCATTGATTTTTATTTCATTCTCTTTTAAAGAGAATTTATCACTTTTATCTTTAAACTTCATCAATAAATTGACTACGGCATCAATTTTAGCATCACTTAAATAAGAGATACCATCCATTTCATAAGTAAGCTTGTCCATTGTTGTTCTCGTCTTAAAATCAACAACATCAGCAGTAAGATCACCCTCTCCGGAATGATTGAGATTTACGATCTTCATATACATATTACCGGGGTCGTCATCATAGTAAATCTGACCGTTTTGAATACTGTATTCTTTTAGCGACAGTTTAAAATTAGAAGTGTCAGCAGGTTCTTCTTCCGTTTCTTCGGTACTTTTTACAATGTCATAATTTGCGGAACCATCTTGCAGTATACGAACGTCAAATTCAGGGTTGATGATATGAACTCCTTCTATTTCAATTTGATCACCTCCGACAACACTCCAAAAATCAAGATTTGCGCTGAGCAAATCGATATCAGCTAATGTAACTCCCTCAAATTGGTCAATACCTTCAAGTTTAACACCTTCCAATTCCATGGTCATTTTAGGAAAGGAGCGAATAAAGGTCAAATCAAAATCTTTTAAGCTGAATTTAGCGTTTAATGTTTTATTAGCCTCGTCAACAACCATTTGTTTAATTTCATCTTTAAAGAAATAAGGTATAGTAATAAGTATTCCGATAATGAGGATAAAACTAATTCCTGTCCATTTTAATATTTTCATTGATCTTTTTCCTAATTTCATAGCTATATTTTTAGTAACTTCAAAAATACAAAAGATTGTATATAAACTTATTTTTTATACTTCATTTTACAAATATTGTGCATTTTAATTTTGGTTGAGATAAACTGATTATCTTTGTGACCTAAATAGATATTTTATGGATCGTTTTTTTTACCGTTTTTTTTCAATGAAATTGATGACCGTTGCTTTGGTGATCTTTTTAATTTCTATTGGGACAGCAACATTTATTGAATCGGCATGGGATATTCACACGGCAAGAATATTAGTGTATAATGCAACTTGGTTTAATTTATTATTACTGTATTTATCAGCGAGTTTGATAGTGAATATCTTTCGTTATAAAATGTGGCGAAAAGAGAAATGGTCTATTTTTTTGTTTCATATCGCTTTTCTTTTGATCATACTCGGAGCGGCAATTACACGTTTTTTCAGCTTTGAAGGGATGATGCTGATTCGTGAAGGGGAAACGGTGAATTATATTTATTCTTCAGAACCTCATTTGTGGTATAAAATTAATGACGGAAAATTACAATATACTTATCAAGAGAAAAGACGTTTTTCGAATCATCCTTGGGTAAATAATTACTTTGAAAACGATGTGGAGTTTCCAAATCATCCATCAAATATTAAAATTGAATTTGTGGACTATCAACAAAATCATATCGACACGCTTATTATCCACGATTCAATTGAAAGTGTAGCCTTGGAAATTGTGACGGGAGGAATGAAATCGAAATATTTACAAGAAGGAGATTTTTTAATGTTAGGAGATATTGCAATGTCTTTTGAGAAGAAGAACGCAATGCCGGGTATTGAAATATTCAAGAAAGGGGATAGTATTTTGTTGAAGACAAAAGTTCCCATACGTTATTTACCAATGACACAAATGCGAGAATTTCGTATGAAAGGGGAAAATCCACCGGATTCGTTATATGTAGAAGTTCCAACCGATAGTTTGGTTTCTTTTAAAACGATGACTTTGTATCAAACGGCAAATAAGCAGTTTGTTTTTAAATCTGTTTTGAAAAATGCTAAAAAGGTTCGTCTACCTACCAAAAAGAAAAGAACAGGGAAAAATTATCTTATTTTGAAAATCATTGATGGAGGAAAAGAAAAAATAGTTGAATTAGAAGGAGGTCCCGATGTAATTCCTTCAAGAGAGGTCTTTGAATTTAATGGCTTAATCTATGAAATGGAATATGGTTCTATTCCCATTCAGCTACCTTTTGCCATTAAATGTAGAGATTTTAAATTAGAACGATATCCGGGATCGGATGTTCCTTCATCATTTGAAAGTGAGGTAACGATAATTGATAAAGAACGTGGATATGAAAAAGATGAAAGAATTTTCATGAATAATGTGATTGATTATAGAGGTTATCGCTTTTTCCAGTCCAGTTATGATCCTGATGAGAAAGGAACCCGTTTGAGTGTTAATCATGATTGGTGGGGAACAGTGATTACTTATATTGGATATTTATTAATGGGAATAGGTATGATTGTATCTTTATTTCATCCCAAAGGAAGGGTGAAAGAGCTGATAAGAAAATTAGAGAAGTTGAATGAAAGGAAAGCTAAGGTAATGGGAGTTTTATTGCTTTTATTGGCTTTTACAGGTATAGCACAAGAACACTCACACGAAGAACATAAAAAAGAAGAAGTCTTTTGTATCATGAGTGAGGGACATTCAAAAGAATTAGCCTCATTAATTGTGCAAGATTTTCAAGGAAGATTTATTCCTTATCATACTTTATGTGACCAATTGTTACGAAAAATTTCTCATAAGAATAAATTGAATGGATATAATGCTGTTCAAATAATGACAAGTGTGCATATGTATCCTTCTTATTGGATGGAACAACCGTTGATTTATGTTTCTTCAAAATCAAATTTGAGAGATAAATTAGGAATGAAAGGAAGTTTGATTTCGTATAAAGATTTATTAAATGAGAAGGGAGGATTCAAACTTTTGGAAGATTATAGAGAAGCACATCAAAGAAAGGAAGTTAATCGCAATGAATATGATAAAAAACTAATTAAATTGGTAGAACGTTTTCAGGTATTGGAAGCAGTATTCAGTTGGCAATACATGAAATTAGTTCCGGTAAAGAATGATCCTTCAAGAAAATGGTATGTTCCTTTAAGCAGAGAGCTTTTAGCGTTAGATAGTACCGCAAGTTTTTATGCCTTGAACTATTTTTCTGCTTTGGATGCTTCTTGTAAAAAAGGAAATTATAAAGATGCAAATGAAAAATTAAAGCTTTTTAAATCCTATCAAAGAGAAGTTGCCGGAGATATTTTACCAAGTGAAGAACTGATTAAAAAAGAGATTGCTTACAATGAAATGCAAATTTTCAATAGAACATATAAACTTTATTTATTATCGGGAGGAGTTCTATTATTGTTATTTTTCTTGCGAATTTTTACCAAATCAAAATCAAGAATTCATCAAACGATAACAATTGTGGGGAAATTTTTAATCGGGGTAGCCATTTTTGCTTTTTTATATCATGCATACGGTATTTTGTTGAGGTGGCAAATCTCCGGGCATGCTCCTTGGAGTAACGC
>JALWLM010000294.1 GCA_027084145.1 Crocinitomicaceae bacterium
TTGAAGATGTTAGGTTTGAATGGTGCTCTTTTTAAAAGAATCATATTACTCACATTCAGCAGAAACACTGACTACGAATTGGAAATCCGAAAAAACTTGTACCTTTTCTATTAGTTTTGCAACCATGTTCAGTTTATCCTTGAAACTATGATTCCCTTCCTCTTTAGGATAGAGTATTAAATCTCTTATGCCAAACCTCAGGGATATTATCCAATCACTTCCCACTGTCTTTTTTATATCATCTACTATAGATGATGTTTGTCCTAATTTATCACTAGACACACGTAAATGTATAGGACCTTTAGGTACTATTACTTTAGATAATGCTTCTCTACCTATAAACATATCCGTTTCTGTCCTACTAAGGACAGGGACATCCTTACCATTAACCTTCTCGCTGTTGTTTATTAGAACCTTGCATTTTAATTCTTGAAGAACTCCGTGTAGATCTATATTCTCTTTTTTATTTTGCAGATCAATAGCTATCACAGTTGCCAAATCAAACCAGTCAAAAGATATGAAGTGTCCTAAGCGTATAGAGCGTATAGGGATATTATATTTTTCTGATACACACTTTTTAAATTTCCAAAATAGTTTGCTAATCTTCCTACATGAATTGTCCTCTAAACCATCAATATTTACTAGATATTTTACAATTATATATACTTTGTTTCCTGGATTGCGTATTATGTTTTCTAAATTGTTACCAAATATATAAGTGAGGTTGTAGTCTTTTTTATAAAAAGGCACTCCTTCATTTACTAAAGTATACTCTATATCCTCTATGTTTACATTCAAGAATTCATGTGTATTTATACATCTATTACTATCACTGCTTTCATCTATCAACCTGTTGATCACCCTAAGAGCTCTTTGGGTATCTCTTCTACTTTCCTTCTCTTTGTAATTTTCTGTAACTGTCAAACCTGTGTAAACTCCATAACTTAAAGCATGGAATTTGTCCTTGTATACATTTAAATAAGGTCCTTTATCGTAACGTGTTTTAATATACTTGAAGTTTACAACTTTAAGCTGGTCATAGTCCATTTGTGCATTGTTGCTTGGTTCAAACTTTAGAAGCTTCATGTGCATATTGTAACAATACTTTCTTCCCTCCATCATTTCATCAGGGCTTTTCCACTTTCTCTTAATAAAGTAGTCCTGAACAGATAGGTATATTCCCAACCACGAATTTTCTTCTTTAAACATATCACCCAGCTCTTCAAGTCTTGTCTTATATCTTTTTATAAATGACTTGCAAAAGCCTTCAACTATGGCAGCTATTTTTTCATGTACAGTGTAGAAATTCCTTTTAACCAACATGGTTGATTTCTGAGCCATTTTGTAAGTTTTTAATATACTTTCACACTCCTTATATACCTCTGGATCAATTTCCTCAATTATAGAGGAGATTACTTTTAACCTTACGTACCATACACGAATAGATTCAGGAAGAAGAAACCTGTCTTCATCATACATAAATAAGTTGCTGAAGGCTGGTATAAAAAAAGACTTGCCCAGAATATAAGCAAGTATGCTATCTATGAATATGTCTGTAATTTCTTCCTTGCCAAAAGGGCTATGTGTAGCTGTGTATATAGTTTCCCCGCATCTATCTATGTATCTAAGAAGATCCTCAATCAGGACATAGTTGTTTTTGTAGTTTTCATAACCATCTTTATCATTTCCTTCTTTATCCCTACTATTACTCTTGTTATCCTTACGTTTTTCAAGCTCTCCAAGCTTAATCTTACTGAGAATAAAATGGAAAATTTCGTGTAATAAAATTACCCAATAAGATTGTTTTTCAGGTAGAAAGAAATTGCTGTTAAATATGAAAAGCTTACTACCGCTTAGAAATCTGAGCTCTGGGTCATAATCCCAGTAAAAATATGCCATTTTAAAATTTTGTTGGTCGGCAACATTTGAAACTCCAATATATTTGCATAACTTTCTATAAGTATCTTCAGCTATAAGCTCAATAAATAGGTGTATCTTGCTTGCTTCCTTTATGCTTGAAACTTTAGGAGACGGATAGTAAAACGGGAAGCTGTCTAATATACTTATTATTTTTCTTTGAACGAAGACGAATTTCTCAAGCAATCTTTTCTTAGTACGCGTATATTTATCTATATTTTTAAAAGCTTTACATAATGCTCGATACTTCCGTTTTCTTTATCCTTATTTATAATCTGTTGAATATTATCATGATGCATGACCATTTTCTCAAGATCATCCCGTATCTCTCTAAGTATAGGTTTAATGCCTTGGAAAAAATCTCTCAGGGAGTGTTTTCCCAAAATAGAACTCATATTATTAATCCTTCCCTTATCATCTGATTTGCTTCTATATTTCTCTTTAGAGAAAAAATCAACTAAGTATGCTATATGTAGGAACTCATCTAGCAAGAAATTTATTTCTGTCTTAATATCATTGACAAAAATCTTAATAAGTGTGGTCTCGTTTAGAGTTTTAATTTCTTCTGCAGGCACTATATTCCTCCTCCTGATATGAGGTTGCGCAACATATTTAGAGATCTCGGCATTATTCCCTTTTGTTTTACAAAACTTAATGCTTTATATAGTTCATTCTCCATTTGGATATGAGTTACACCAAACAAGTTCTTTCTTTTTACTATGTGTTCAAGCATATAGACTTTACCATCTATTGCTTTTAGCAAGTGTATTTTTAGCAAGAGCGTTACCATACCTACAAATAAACTAACAAAAAAGATCATGTGTTCAGCTAACAATATTAGTGAGATAGGAATTATTAGATATTCTATAAACCACATTGCCGAAAATGAATGACTATATAGAGTGTATATGAATCCTGCAACTCTCCCCAGCTCTTCTTTATCGTAAAACATATTTTCATTCAAAGCAAACTTTAGCAAGATGGTTTTCCCATATATACGCTTGAAAATGATATTACATTTATAACTATGTTCAATAATTATCAAACTTATATTTTCATCTATATCTAATTCCTTGCTGACTTTTACTTCTGGGATAGGGGTAAGACCGGCTACTATTGCTATTGTTATAAGTGTAGTAACTAATAGCAAGAAGATAGAACATACATATCCGATGCCAAAAACCCTTATAACTTCCACTAATAATATAAGGCTAAAACAGGATAATGATATAAAAGACAAAACTAACAGATAAGTCAGCCTAAGTTCTTTTGGATACATAAAATCCGACATTAAGCAAAACAAATTAAATTAATGGGCTTCTAACCCGCTTAACCCTCGTGGTGTTAAACCCCGTCCCTTCTCTTACAGATATTCCCGTAAAATCTTCCTCATCTTCATCTCTAATGCTTATAACCCTGGCAAGAGTTTTGAAAGTAATTTCTTGAAGCTCTATTTTTTGTTCCAAAATAACCAGTTTTCCTGTAATTTCCTTTCTAAATTCTACGAACTCCTTCTCCATGCTATCCAGTTTTTTCTCCATAGCGTTTAGTTTGTCCATGACCTCCTTGAGAGTTACATCCATGACTACTCACCTCCTCACATTTCTTCGGATTTAGCCTGACTACAACAAAAGTGACAAAAATATCTTGCACTTTGGCTTTAGAAGATAAGACATTAATAAC